>DATFOL010000492.1:0-4008 GCA_035265545.1 Gemmatimonadaceae bacterium
ACGGCTTCGCGCAACAGACCGGAATGCAGCTTCAGCCGGGCACCGCGAAGCACCGCCCCACCGGCCTCGCGCAGGGCCCGGACGGCTCACTGTTCGTGACGGACGATTTGGGGGGGAGGTTTTACAGGATCACCTACGGAGCGCCTGCTGCGCAGGCGCGTTAGTCGGTTCACGGTATTTCAGTAAACGGCCAGCCTCGGGAAGCTCCTGCGTCCCGAGGCCGGCCGTTTACTGATGAGCTGAAGCACCGACGAACGCTCGCCGGAAGCACGCCTACCGCCCCGTCAGCATTCTCCTCCGCAGCGACGCCAGGCGCTTCCTCACCGAGCCGTCCAGCACCGTGTCGCCAACGTGCACCACCACGCCGCCCATGATCGACGGATCGACGGTGAGGTGCGGCACGACATCCTTGCCGAACATGCGGGACAGATGCGCCGCGATCGCGTCGCGGCCCGCGTCGTCGGTTTCCTTCGCCACCGTCACGCGCGCGTGGATGCGTCCTTCCGCTGCGTCGACGAGGTTCAGGTACTCCTCGGCGACCTCGGGGATGAGCATCTGTCGGCGGTGCATGATCAACGTCTGGATGAAGCGCAGCATCAGGCGCGGCATCCGGTCGGTGAACGCCTTTCCGACCACTTCACTCTTCTGCGCGGCCGACACCTTCGGCGATTCGAGGAAGAGCCGCAGCGATGGATTCTCGCGCATCGCCGAGGCGACGTCGGTCAACATCTTCCCCCAGCCGCGCAGATCCTCGGCGCGCGTCGCGAGGACGAGCAGCGTCTCGGCGTAGTTTCGGGCGATCGTCGAGTCGCGCATCGTCAGCGGCTCGCCGTCACGGCGGCCGGCGTGACGCTGGCGAGGAAGCTCTCGACGAGCTGCCGGTTGGACGCCTGATCGAGGTTCTTGTCGATGACCTTGCCCGCGCCGGCGATCGCGAGGTCCACCGCCTCTCGGCGAAGCTGCGCGATGGCGCGCGACTTCTCGGCCTCGATGTCCTGCCGCGCGCGCGCGAGCATGTTCGCCTGCTCGGCGTGCGCCTGCTCTACGATCTCCGCGCGCACGCGCTCGGCCGCGACTCGAGCATCCGCGATGAGCTTCTGGGCTTCGCCGCGTGAAGCATCGAGCGCGGCGCGATGCTCGGCGAGCAGGCGGGCGGCCTCCTCGCGATCGCGCTTGGCCGCGTTGATCGCCTCCTCGAGCGCATGCTCGCGCGCCTCGACGGAGCGCGTGATCGGCCCGAACGCGAACTTGGTGAGCACGAACGCCAGAACCACGAAGATGATCAGCGTCCAGAACATCAGCCCGTAGTTGGGCGACAGCAGATTGGGCGCCTGCGCCTCCTCCTGCGCCAGCGCTGGCGAGGCGACGAGGAGGGAGAGAGCGAGCGAGCGAAGCAGGGTGCGCATCGGAGGTCGAAGAATGGGAACGGCGCGCCGTCGCCCCGGGGCGGCGGCGGCCGGGATGTTTAGATCTTGCCCTGGATCTGGAACGCGATGACGACGCCGAACAGCGCGGCGCCCTCGATGAGCGCGGCGAGAATCAGCGCCGCGGTCTGGATGCGGCCGGCCGCTTCGGGCTGGCGCGCCATGCCTTCGACGGCCTGGCCGCCGATGCGACCGATACCGAGTCCGGCGCCGATGACGGCGAGACCGGCACCGAGGCCGGCGCCGACGGCCATCAGCCCCCGAGGGCTCGCGGCGCCCGCGTCGACGGCTGCCTGGAGCATGGGAAGAATCGTCATGGTGCTATCTCCAATCGTGCATTCGTGAAACGTCAGCGCCCCGCGGCATCACATCGCCGCCATCCGTCAGCGAGACCCGGGTCTCAACGGACTTCGCCGGCCGCTCGGCCGGGTACGTGGCGCTTGGAAGGGCGAGATCCATGCGCCGAGAAACTGTTTTTCGGTTTTCGGTTCTTCGGTTCTCGGCCGACCTCGGGACGCAAGTGCTTCGCGAGGCCCGCCGACAACCGAGAAACCGTCGACCGACCAACGCGGCGGCTTTGCCTCCGCTAGTGCGCCCCCTCCCTGATCTGTCCGATGAACACCGACGCCAGCAGCGAGAAGATGAACGCCTGCAGGAACGCCACGAACAGCTCGAGCATCATGATCGCCACCGCCATCAGCAGCGGCGCGGTGCCGATCACGTAGCTCTGGAAGGTGAAGATCAGGCCGATCAGCGCGAGCACGACGATGTGTCCCGCCGTCATGTTGGCGAACAGTCGAATGGCGAGCGCGAACGGCTTCGTGATCTTGCCGACCATCTCGATCGGCGACATCAGCACGAACATCGGGATCCGCATCCAGAGCGGCAGATCCTTGTTCCAGTAGAAGATCGTGTTCAGGTAGCCGACGCCCTGCGCGCGAATACCCGCGACCTCGATCATGAGAAACGTGATGATCGCCAGCGTCGCCGTCACCGAGATGTTTCCCGTCGCCGTGGAGCCGTAGGGGATCAGACCGAGCAAGTTGGCGAACAGGATGAAGAAGAACAGCGACAGGATGAACGGGACGTAGCCCTCGCCATGGTGGCCGAGATTCGGGAGCGCCACTTCCTGGCGGATGTACAGCACCATTGCCTCGATGCCGGCCGCGAATCCCTTTGGCCGCCCGACCGCGTGGGTGTGGCGCACGTGCGCACGGGCCGCGGTGATCAGGATGATGCTCACCAGCACGGCCGCGAGGAGCAGCATCACGACGTGCTTCGTCGGCGAGATGTCGATCGCCACGCCGGCGATGTTGATCGGCGCCCAGTGCGGCAGCGCGACCTCCTTCGGCTCCCAGATCCGCGGGAAGCTCGGGACCTCGATGCAGCGGGAGTCGGTGATGTGCGGAGTAATGATGTCGCCCGGCGTGTGCGCGCCGCACTCGCCATGGCCACCGGCAGCGGCGCCGTGGGCGGCGGCGGGTCCGTGCTCCGTCGGTGTCGCGGTGCCATGCTGCACCTCGGCCGACGTCTGGCCGGCGGAGCGGGCCGCCGCGGAATCGAGCGCCTGGGGGACGGTCGCCTGCGGAGTGGCGTGCGTCGCGTCCTGCGCGCCCAGCGGGACCGCGGCGAGGAGCAGAGCGAGAAGGAGTGAACCGGTTTTCATACGGTCAGCAGCGGCGGCTCGATCAGTTCGGTCAAGAAGAAAAAGGTCGCAAGGCTCACCAGCGCTGCGTTCGACGGCAGCCCGAGCGCTCGACTCACGAATCCATAGACGACCAGGGCCGCGAAGCAGATCAACGCGCCCAGGCCCCACCCAGCGATCGCGCTCCCCCTGCCCGCGAGCAGCCGGGCAATGGCGAACGCGACCACCTGCACCACCAGCGCCACGAGGGCGCTCACCAGCACGGCCTGCCGCTCGGACGATCCCGAGTACACGGCGACGAGCACTCCGGCCGCGAGGCCGATCGCCACCACGCACGCCAGGGCGTACAGCGCGAGTCCGCGGCCCATCCCGCGATCGCTCACGGGCGCTGCTCCCGGCGGGCCTTCCTGGCTGCCTCTTCGCGCGCGTTGGCCGCCATCAGCTTCCGGTACATGCTGTAGAAGCTCGCCCCGGCTCCCAGAAACACCCCGCCGATCAGGAACCATGGCGCCGTGCCGAGCTTTCGGTCGAGCCACTGGCCGAGATACAGGAAGACGAGAATGGAGACGGCGAACTGCAGCCCCACGCCGGCGAATTCCGAGGCCGACGGCCCCCCCTCCGCCCCTTTGCCACCTGGCGGTCCATTCGCTGGTCCCCCATCAGGCGACGCACTCATCGCAAGCAGAATCTAGCGCTTGTGAAATTTTTCGCAAGCGAACTGGCTGCCTAAACCGAACATCGGCCGAAGATTCGTGCCAAGCTCGCAAGTGTAGTCAGGATCACAACTTCGCTGTGACCATCCGAGTTGCTGGATCGTCTCCGTGTTGATAACTTCGCTGCCGGTCGATGTGCGAGCGGATGCCCGCCCGCCCTCCGCCACCGAGCCCCCATCGGTCCCCAGATGAACGTCCGAAATCTGCTCATCCCGCTGCTCTGCCT
>DATFOL010000493.1:0-3415 GCA_035265545.1 Gemmatimonadaceae bacterium
CTGCTGCCTGGTTCCGGCAGGACCTTTCCGACCTCCCGCTGCGCAAGTCGATGTTCGACGCGATCCAGGATCAACGGCCGACGTGGAATCGCGGCCAGGTGCAGAACCACCTCGGCGCGTTCGGCTTCACGGGGGAGGAAGTCTTCCGCGAGATCGGCACCCTGAGCGGTGGCGAACGCGCCCGCATGGCGCTCGCGCTCATGACGCTCGAGCGCGCCAACCTGCTGGTGCTCGACGAGCCGACCAACCATCTCGACGTCGAGAACATCGAGGTGCTCGAGGACGCGCTCGACGAGTACGAGGGCACCGTGCTGCTCGTGAGCCACGACCGTGCATTCCTTCGCGAGGTCGCGACGCGCGTCTGGTCGTTCGACGGCTCGCGCCTGGTCGACTTCGACGGCCCATTCGTCGAATGGGAGGCGGATCGCGCACGTCGGTAGCGGCGAGGAGCACGCGGCTGACGATCGACCGCTCCGCCTCCAGCATCAGCGCTCCGTCAATCTCAGCTTCGTCAGCCACTGGCGCCGCAGTTCCGACAGCGGCACCCCCGCCGCACGCCCGAGCTCTTCCTCCCAGCTCCCCGTCTTGATCCCCGGAAGCAGCGCGACCATCGGGCCCACGCCGACCCGCTCCACCAGAAACTTCGTCATCGACTGCGCGCACGCGTAGAACGCCGGCGCCACCGTCGCCCGATCGGTCGTGAAGAGCGCTTCCACCCGGCCCGTCGCGCCGATGACGCGCAGCATCTCTTCGCGGCGCGGGTTGGCGGCGGCACGCGCCGCACATACGCTGTCCACGACTGCCAGCCCCCCGATCGCGAAGACGTCCCCTTCGTGCAGCCGCTCCTCAGCGGCGACGCGTTGCGCGAGATAATCGGGGAGCCCTTCCGTGAGCCACAGCGGCCAGCGCTCCGCGACCCGGTTCCGCGCGAGCGTGTCGGTGTACTCCCAAGGGGCAAAGGGCGCGACAGCGGCGAGCAGCTCGTGACTCGCCTCATGGAGAAATGGTGCCGTGCCGGCTCGGACCCGCACCAGTGGGACGAAGACGACGTCACGACCGCTTCCGTGGGACACGAAACGGTCCGGGCTCACATAGAAGGTGACGGGCCGGCTGGCGATCCGCTGCCACGCATACGGCGCACCCATCAATCGACGAAGCGCGGCGACGCCCCGGTCCAGCGAATCGGCCAGGGCGCGTTGCCCGACC
Source organism: Gemmatimonadaceae bacterium (assembly GCA_035265545.1). Lineage (GTDB taxonomy): Bacteria > Gemmatimonadota > Gemmatimonadetes > Gemmatimonadales > Gemmatimonadaceae > AG11. The sequence continues at coordinate 1,207 of DATFOL010000493.1, forward strand.
TCGGTGAACGAGTCCGCCGGCGCGACCACGGTCGCGTGAGGACGGCGCACGGTCCGCCCGTGCTGCTCGAGCCACGCGACCCTGCTGCTGTCCCCCGCCGACCAGTCGAGCCGCGCCGCGGGAGTCGACTGCACGGCGAGCAGCTGGCACGGGAGCGCCGAGCAAACGAACAGCGCGACGGCGTACACGAATCGAAGCGACATGTCTCGGCCCTCGCCACGAGTGAGTGTACGTGGACCTGCCCCGCGCGATGGTACCGGTACGGTCTCGACCGAACCCTTCGCGCTGAACGTTCGGGCCGACTGAGAGACGACGCAAGGTTGCCGGGCACCGTTCCCAACTGCAGCGCCGCGGCCCTATGCTGAGAGTCGCACCCAACGGCAAGCTGGGACGGCGGCATGCCGACTTCCGCTACAGCCCGCGCGACTTCCGCTTCACCGTCGGCAAGGATGGAGCGCTCTATGCGTTCTGCATGACCGTACCGGCGGCCGGCACCGAGCTGAAGATCACCACACTCGACACCGATGCCGGCCTGCTGGCCGCGCCGATCCGCTCAGTGAAGCTGCTGGGAGGCCGCGGCGAGCTCACGTGGCGAGCAAGGGAGAGACACCACGATGTCACAACAAGCCGCCGGCCTCGTATGCCCGGCCTGTCGCGTCAGCCTCGTGATGAGCGATCGTAGCGGCGTCGAGATCGACTACTGTCCGCAGTGCCGCGTCTCGATCGACCGTTCGGGAAGCACGATTCCGACGAGTACCCAGCGTACGGCCATCACGGAAAGCCCTACAAGAAGAAGTCGTTCCTCCACGATCTCTTCGACTGAGTCGGCACGTTGCGCCGGATCCGCATCGCGGCGGTCCTGACCCTCGTGACTGCGACGATGGTCTCGGCGCAGCGCTTCGCCCGAAGCTGGGGTGCATGCCGCTCCAACTGGGACGCCGACAACTATTTCGTGTCGCCGTTCTTCGCGGGCAATCCGACGTACGACGGACGCGTCACCTTCGCGCGCATCAAGTATCGGGGCGACTACGAGTGTGGTCGCGAAGGACCCGGGTGGGCGCACGACTATCCGCGCACCGAATCGCACTTCGTGCGCATCCTGCGCGACATCAGCGCGGTGACGCCGTTCGTCGAGGCTGGGCCGATCACGGGGGGCGCCGTCGTTCGTCTGGACGCGCCCGCGCTCTCGTACTACCCGATCGCGTATCTGTCCGAGCCTGGCGGCTGGAACATGAGCGAGGCCGAGGTCACGGGGCTGCGCAACTATATCCAGCGCGGCGGGTTCATCATCTTCGACGACATCGAAGGCGCGCTGAGCCCGGACTACGAGAACCTGGTCGTGCAGTGGCGCCGAGCGTTTCCCGAGGCGATACCGATCCGGCTCACGAACGAGCATCGGGATCTTCCACTCGTTCTTCAGCATCGACCTGTCGAAGATTCCGAGCAAGACCGGCCTATACGAGCCGGAGTACATGGGCATCTTCGAGGACAACGATCCGACGAAGCGCCTGGTGGCGATCATCGACAACTACGCGGACGTCGGAGAGCTCATCCAGTTCTCGGATGAGGGATTCGACGTCGTACCGGCGAACGAGGCGTACAAGTTGTGGGTCAACTATTTCGTGTACGCATTGACGCGTTGAGGTTGCTGCTGCTCGCGCCGGGCGCACGGCGAGTCTGCTCAGCGCGGTGGCACCGCCCGCGACATTCACCTTGAGAGATCTATCGATGAACCCTACCCGTGTCCGTTGGACCGCCCTGTTGGCCGCCTGCTTCGCCCTGACGGTCGCCCATCCCGTTCGAGCTCAGGACGACGCCGACCCCCAGCAGATCCGCGAGGTCATCGGCGTGTACTTCCGCGGACACGCGACCGCCAACGCCGACACCATGCGCGCCGCGTTCCTGCCGACGGCGCACATCGAGGGAATGCGCAACGGCGCGTTCACGTCGTGGACCGTGGACCAGTACGTCGCGAACTTCCGCGGCACGCCCGCGCCCGACGAGGCGACGCGAACGCGCGTCATCGATGTCGTGGACCACAGCGGCACGGCGGCCATGGCCAAGGCGACGCTGAAGCACGGCGCGACCACGTTCACGGACTACTTCGTGCTGCTCAAGTCGGACGGAAAGTGGCTGATCGCGAACAAAGTCTATCACGCGCAGCGGTAGGGCAGCGGCGCGCATGATGCCGAGCGTACTGCGACCTACC
>DATFOL010000494.1:0-3109 GCA_035265545.1 Gemmatimonadaceae bacterium
TGCCGAAGGGAACGAGCAGGCGGTTGATCTCCACCCAGTAGCGCTCGGGCAGCTTCGCCTCCAGCTGCTCCATCGTCTTCTCGGGCGTCGGTGCCTGGACGTAGCCCCAGCGGTTGGTGACGCGGTGCACGTGGATGTCGACGCCGATGCGAGCTTCCCCGCAGGCGATGCCCAGCACCAGGTTCGCGCACTTCGGGCCCACGCCGCGGAACGAGGTCAGCACGGCGAAGTCGCACGGTAGCTCGCCGCCGAACTCGTCCACCGTCCGGCGCGCGATCTCGCGGATCTGCGCCGCCTTCGCCTCGTGAAAGCTGCTCGCGCGAATGAGCGCGTCGATCTGCGCGACGGAGAGCTTCGCGATCTGCTGCGGCGTCGGGGCGCGCTCGAGCAGCTTGATCGCGACGGGGAGGCTCACCTCGTCGCGCGTGCGGATGGAGATGATGCACGCAACGAGCTGCTGAAACACCGACGTGAACCCACGCTCCGCGAGCTCGAACATCGCGGCGTCCGCATGCTCGGTGACGGCGTCGCGGATGCGCGTGACGACGGCATCGATGTCGAAGCGACGTTTTCGCGTTTGTGCGACCGGCCGAGCGAGGCGTGCTGTCGATGCGGGCATCGCGTCCCGCGAGCGCACGACCGGTGCCAGCCGTCGTCAGGCGCGACGGGCTACGGCGTTCGTCGCGCCAACAGCTCACCGGCGGCGTAGACGCCGAGGAGCGTGCCGGCGATCGCGAGGAGGACGCTGAGCGTCGTGTAGAGTGCCGCGCGCCGGTAGTCGCCCGCCTCGATCAGCATCAGCGTCTCGTAGCTGAACGTCGAGAACGTCGTGTAGCCCCCGCAGAACCCCGTCGTCACCATCGCCCGCATCTCGGCGGTTACCGTCGGCGACGCCAGCAGATACCGCATGAGGAACCCGAGCAGCAGCGAGCCCGTGATGTTCACGACGAGCGTACCGACCGGGAACGGCCCCGAAGCGCGCGCCTGGACGGCGGTTCCGAGCAGCACGCGCGCCACGCCGCCGACCGCGCTCCCGAGCGCGACGTACCAGAGGAGCTTCATGGTGGAGCTGTTGTAGGGATGGGCTGGCGGGCGTCTGCGTGCACGCCCGCCGCCGTGGAGCACCGGGAGTTACGCCGCGGCCTTCACTCGCTCCAGCAACCTTCCGAGCGCGCTCACGACCGTGTCGTTCCCTTCGCGAAGCAGCGCGGCGAGGATGTGCTTGCAGATCCGCTCGCGCCAGATGTGGTCGCCGCAGTCGCAGCGAGGGATGGACGTCGTGTACAGGTCCACCCAGTGGGTATGGTCGCCGCTGATCACCTGATAGCGGCCGTTTCCGATCCGTCGTCCTTCGAGCCTGAGACTCCGCTCGAGCCGATCCAGGTCGACGCCGCCAGCGGCGTCGAAATCGATTGCCACGCGTGCCATTTCCGTCTCCGTTTCCTTCGGTGATTCACACAATCCAAGCCAATTCGTCGCATGCACTTGGCACTTGCCGAAAAATAAACGGTGGAGCGGTGATGCGCATGTCGCGGCAGATCACCGAAAGTCGTTGAGACTTGTTGGAAGGCCATCACGTATGGACTGGAACCGCGATGCGCGAGTCCGCCTACGCGGCCTCATCCGTAGGTCATCAATCAACGATTTCACGCCGGAACTGCAGTCATGTCTTTCGTTGCTGGTACCGCACCCTGGCAGGTTGGACCGGTGAGCTCGCTCGGTCGCATCACCACGGCTGCGCTCGTCGCCCTCGCGCTCAACCTGCTGTTCGCGTGGCAAATAGCGCCCACAATCGTCGTCGCTCTCATGCTGCTGGTGTTGGTCGTCGCCATCCGCGTAGCGCGCGGGTTCGAACAATCCGTTCCGGCGGCGGCGCTCACGTTCGCTGGCATCGGCATCGTGGCGGCCGGCGAGCTCGCGCTTGGCACCGAGGCTCGGAGCGCCCTCGTCGGGTCCCTCGTGCTCGCGGTCTTCGGCACGGGCGCCGCACTCGCCGCGTGGGCCGAGCTTCGACGGAGAAGCGAGCCGGCGGTCATCGAGCTCACTCGACCAGCGCCGGACGGCCTGGCTCGGGCACGACGCCGTCCACGCGTCTATCGGTAGAAGCGATCGTCATCCGAGCGCTAGCGAGGGAGCTTGTCTGCGAACCTCGTGGCTTGCCACGAGAGACGGACAGTAGATCCCTCGCTGGCGCTCTTGTCGTTACCCAAATCTTGCGGGTTGAGCGCGGGTAGTGGCAGGAGTAGGCGATGGACGATAGCGCGACATGGATCAGTACGCAGTTCGCTGGGGCCGCGTTAGGAGATGTTCGACGCACACGGCGCACGATTCAGATCGCTAGCCACATGCTGACCCGCCCCGGGGCGAGTTTGCCGCAGCTCGCCGCGTCGCGGTCGGACTTGAAAGCGACCTACGCGTTGTGGGCGCATCCCACGAGTACGCCCGCGCATCTGCAAGCCGGCCATCGCGGCCGGGTCCGCGCGGCCCTCGCGGATGGGACGGACCCGGTGCTGCTCGTCGAGGATACGACCGTGATGAGTTGGGCCGGCAGTGCGCCGGTCACCGGGCTCGGGCCGATAGGGAGCGGCGGCGACGCCGGGCTGCAAGGGTTCCTGCTGCACACGGTGCTCGCGCTGCGCTGGGCGGCGGTCCCGGACCCGACGAGCGCGCGACGACCGCCGGTGGAGCTGCTCGGCGTGGCCGATCAACAATACCACGCGCGGACGCCGGCGCCGCCGGACGAGACGGCGCTCCCCGACGGCTCGCAGGCCTTCGCCCGCCAGCGGCGGTGGCGCGAGTCCGCGCTGTGGAGCGAGAGCACGGCGCGCCTCGGCCCCGCGCCCCGGCCCGGGGCCGGGCCGCGGTGGGTGCGGATCTGTGACCGCGGGGCCGACGTCTTCGAGTTCCTGGAGAGCTGCGAGGCGGCGGCCCACGGCTACGTCGTGCGCGCCGCGCAGGACCGCGCGGTGGCGGCGGGAGGCCGGCTCTTCGCCCAGCTGCGCACGGCGCCCCCGCTGGCGAGCCTAACGCTCGCGCTGCGCGCCCGCCCGCGCCAGCCGTCGCGCGTGGCCACGCTGCACGTCGCGGCGACGGCGGTCGAGCTGCGCGC
>DATFOL010000495.1:0-19690 GCA_035265545.1 Gemmatimonadaceae bacterium
GTCACGAAGGAGTATCGGCAGCGATCAGCCATCGGTGAACAAGTCGAACCGGACGCCGCGCCGAGCCCCGCGACGTTTCCGAGGCGCATAGCGGAACAGCTGTGCGGGGCGTCCGCGTCCCTCACTCCGCCACTCGTCGGTCGGCTCCACGAGATAGCTGGCCTGGAGCGCCCGCCGGAAGCTGGCCTTGTGGAGGCGCCGGCCGAGCAGCAGCTCATAGATCCCCTGGAGATCGCTGAGCGTGAACGTGGGGGCCAGCAGCCGGAAGGCGAGCGGTGACTGGTCGACTCGCTGGCGCACGACGGTGGTGGCCCGATCCACGATGGCACGGTGCCGGGGTGAGAGCGGCGGAAGCGCTGCCAGCGAGAACCATTCGGCTCCAGCGACGAGCGCGCCTTCCACCTTCGGGGTCAGCGCGACGATCCCGACGGAAACGTCTGCATCACCGGGGTGACGGCGGGCGTCGGCGAACGCACCGACCTGTTCGAGGAGCGCGGGCGTGGCGCCGAGCGCACCTTCGGCGATGCGTGCAGCGGCGTCTTCGAGCCCCTCGCCCGGCATTGGGGCGTCCCACGGCAGCGTCCACCGTTCGCGGCTACCCGGCGCGGTGCGCACGAGCAGCGCCGCGAGCGTCTCGGACTGGGGCGAGAGCACCACCACGTCGACCGCGAGCGTCGTCTTGCGGACGGCGGGCTTCACGGGGTGGGGAGGGCGCTCACGCATGACGCGCGAATTAGTAACAAAGAGTCACTAATGTCAAGAGCGCGCGAACCGCGGACGGCCGATTTGGTAGCGAAAGGACTCGAATTCAGCCGTGCCGCGTGAAGCGTGATATACGTCGTCCCGACAGTGCCGTCAACGGACGATGTGGCCGATGACGGTGGCGCGCATCGCAACGCATCTCAGCGCGGCTCAGCGACGAGACTGTGTGGCACGACGACGGACGCCCGCGCAAGAAATGGGCTGTCGGCGCAGCGCTGGCGCGGCCTGCGGGCCGCGCCAGCCATGTTCAGGGCATGGGAGCGCTCGTCGTGCTGCTCGCGGCGCGCACGTCGCGCCGCAACCCAGCACCATACGCAGCGACTGACGGGATGGTGATGGGAAGCTGCCCGGTGATCGGCGCCAACCCAAGCAGGGCGCGTGCGGCAGCACGCTGCATCAATGGCGAGCCACCCCATGCGATGAGGTAGCTCGAGACCGGGGGCAGATCCTGCGCGATGTATGGATTGCTGAACGTGGCGAGCATCACGCGCGTGCCGGCCTTCTCCAGACCCGTAAGGAGATCGGCCATTCCTTCCGGGGCGGCGAGACGCGAGGTCGAGGAGCCTGCGCCAAAGTAGGACGACACGACGACGAGGTCGGCCCCCTGTGCTCCACGCAGCGCGTTCTCGACGAGCGCCGGCAGGAGCCGTGGCTGCGGCGTGGCGACGTACTGTGCGTTCTGACCCGGCGCCGCCGCCGCGGCGACCGTGGCGTCGAACACTAGCTCGGTCGAGAGCGAGATCGAGCGCAGCGCGGGAAACATCCGCGCCAGCTCGGCATTGAAGGTGACACCGGCTCCGAGATCCGTGCGCGGGGCGATGGTGACGCTGACGACGCGTGAGGTGCGCGGCAGCCCACTGAACGGCACGACACCCAGCGAGTCCTTCACCAGCGTGATGGCCCGCTCGGCGGCGAGCCGCGCATTCCCGACGCTGCTGCTGTCGCCGACCACGGTGCGCATCGCCTGAAGGTCGGTGAGGCGTTGGCGGGCAAGCCCCATCTCCTGCTTGGCGAGGAGGAGCTTGCGCACCGATTCGTCGATTCGCGCCTCCGTGAACAACCCGCGCCGTACGCCGTCGACGATGGCGTCGATCGCGCCCGGGATGTCCGTCGGCATCAGCAGCACATCGTTGCCCGCAACGACGGCACGCTGCGTCACCTCGGCCATCGTCATCTTGCCGAGCACGCCGTTCATGTCGAGCGCGTCGGTCACGACGAGGCCTTTGAAGCCGAGCCGGCCGCGCAGCAGGTCGGTCATGATGCGCGGATTGAGTGTGGCAGGGAGCGACGAGGTGTCCAGGCCAGGCAACTGACCATGGAAAGTCATGATTCCGCGCACGCCAGCCTGCACGGCTGCGCGGAAGGGGACGAGCTCGACGCTGTCGAGCCGTGCGCTCGAAGCGCCCACGCGCGCGAGCTCGAGGTGGGAGTTCTGCTCGGTGTCACCGTGACCTGGAAAGTGCTTGCCGGTGGCGAGCATCCCGTTCTCCTGGATGCCGCGCACGAACGCGGCACCGAGCCGAGCGACGAGCTGGGGGTTCTCACCGAAGGACCGGAGACTGATGACGGGGTTCTTCGGATTGTTGTTGACGTCGAGCACGGGCGCGAACGCCATGTGGATGCCGAGTGCGCGCCCTTCTCTGGCGGTCGCGCGACCCATCTCATAGGCGAATGCCGTATCCCGCGTCGCACCAATCCCCATCGCATAGGGGAAATAGGTGGCCCCACCGAGATCGATGGCGTTCGGCAGGAAGTACCCACCACGGGCGCGGAATGCCGCGCCGGTCTCGAGGTCGGCGCCCACGAGCAGCGGCAGCGAGCTGGCTTGCTGCAGCGCGTTGAGCTTGCTGGCGATCTCTGTGGGCGAGCCGACCGAGATGATGATCCCACCGAGATGCTGCTCGCGAACGAGCCGCTCGACGCGCCGGTAGGTCGGATCGTCGGCCGCCGTATAGTCGCCGAGCACCCAGGGCCACACCATCTGTGCCGCCTTGTCGCGCAACGCCAACGTGGCGAGCACGGAATCGGCCCACGAGTCGCCGCGCGCGCCGGCCGCCGTGCCGGTGGCGGCGGGAGCGCCGCGGCTCGTGGTGGCGCACGCGGCCAGGGTGGTGGCCGCGGCGACGAGCAGCGAGCGAGCCGCGCGCGCTACCATGCGATGGTGCCCTTCTTCGTGGTGTCCACATCCTCTTCGTGCCCGCTCTTGAAGAGGAATGCTTCCATGTTCTTGGTGAGGAAGCTGCGCGCCTGTGGATCCATGACGTTCAGCCCGTAGTGGTTGATCAGCATGGTCTGCTGCTTCACCCAGAGGCCCCAGCATTCCTGACAGAGGCTCTCGACGATGCGGGCACCGATCGGACCGGGGAAGGGCGGCCGCTCGAAGCCGGCGCGCGTCTGGCCGCAGCGAACGCAGGTGACTGTGCTAGGCATGGGACCTCACGGAAAGGCTGGATGTCTCAAATCTATACGAATTACACCGTTCGTCGGTTAGACGGTTCATCGGTTTCCGTCAGCGTGCAGTAAAAAGCAGAAAGGGCACACCGGCGTTCGCTGGTGTGCCCTCCGTTCACCGCCAAACCGACAACCCGACGAACCTCCGCCGTCAGGCGGCCGCGTCTACCGCGTGCTCGTCGTGGCGCAGAGCGGCGGAGCCGTAGTTGCGCGCATACTCGACCTTGGCGAGGCCGAACGCCTGGAGCGTGCGGATGTACGCCCAGCCGATGTCGAACTCGAACCACTTGGCCTTGAACTTGGCGCTCTTCGGATCGGCGTGGTGGTTGTTGTGGAGCTCCTCGCCACCAAGCCAGATGGCGATCGGCGAGATGTTCCGGCTCTCGTCCTTCACTTCGAAGTTGCGATAGCCAAGCGCGTGGCCGATGCCGTTGATCACCCCGGCGGCCCAGAGCGGGATCCAGATCATCTGAATGCCCCACACCGCCGGGCCGACGAAGAAGCCGAACAGGTAGATGTCGATGGCGAGCATCACGAGGATGCCCGTCCAGTTGAGCGGCGTGAGAAGGTGCCGCTCGATCCAGTCGTTCGGCGTGCCCTTGCCATACTTCTCGAGCATGCCCGGCTGGCGCACGGCCTTGCGATAGTAGAACGCACCCTTCAGCAGGATCTCACGCAGTCCCTCGACGAGCGGCGAGTGCGGGTCGCCCTCGCGGTCGGCGAACGCGTGGTGTTTGCGGTGGCAAGCGACCCACTCCTTGGTCACGATCGCCGTGGTCAGCCAGAGCCAGATGCGCATCGGCATCGCGGCGATGGCGTGGAGACGCACACCGCGATGCGTCTGTGCGCGGTGCAGGAAGAGCGTCACACACACATTCGTGAGATGCCCTGCAATCACGACAAAGAGCACCGGAATCCACCATCTACTCGCCCACTCGCCAAACTCAGGCATTGCTCACTCCACTCGCTTGTAAACACCAACTCCAGAACGCCGCGTCGCGCGCGCCTGGACGGGGACAAATGGCTCCGGACGTCTCGACCGGACATCCGGAGCCAGCAACGACTTCACGACACAGTTCATCCAATCTAATGGCCGACGACCCGCAGAGCCATCGGGCAACTCCTGACGCGATACGAACAGACTCAACCGCCGACATAATTGCATGCATGGCCCGCTCAGGCCACGTCACGGCAGCGGTCGCCCGCCGATGTCTCCGCTCAATCCGCCTGTCGTCGCCATCGGTGACGATGGCACGGGAACGGGTGTTCCCCACGCATCGTTCGTCGCGTTCCAGTCGGGAACGATTCCCTCGGGCCACAGCCGCGCGCCGATCACGGGCGCGTTCACCTCGACGACGGCCTCAATGCGCTCGCCGCGCGACCAAACCTCGACCGGCATCGCGACATCCTGGGTAGTGTTGTCCTTCAACAGCAGCCGCAGGCGGATGGGGAAGGGCACGGACGTGTACCGGCGCAGCGCGATCACGGCGTTGTTCCGACCCTGCTGCTGCCGCATCGCGACGTTATCGATGCCGATGTCGAGCACGTCGGTGGAATACCAGAAGGCGCGCCAGTACCAGCCGAGGTCCATCCCCGACACGTTCTCCACGGTGCGGAAGAAATCAGCGGGCGATGGATGCTTGAATGCCCAGCGCTGCGTGTACTCACGGAACGCGCGATCGAACGCGGTGCGACCGACGACGTTGTCGCGCAGCGCGAGCAGCACCGCGGCGGGCTTGCGATAGCCGAGCGCGCCGAGCGCGCGGGCATCGATGCGGTCGGGGGGCGTCATGAGCGGCGAGTCGATGCGATTCTCCACCGTCTGCCGCCAGTTGGTCACGTAGTCCTGATACGGTGACGTGCCCGGCGTTCGCCGCTCGAGCGCGAAGGCATTCATGTAGGTGTTGAAGCCCTCGTCCTGCCACGCGTAGCGGCGCTCGTTGGATCCGACGATCATCGGGAACCACTCATGCCCATGCTCGTGGTTCAACGTGCCGAAGATCGACTTGGGATCGTCGAGCGGTTCGCCGTAATGCACCATGACGAACATCGGATATTCCATCCCCCCAACAGGGCCAGCGACCGACGTCGCCTGCGGATAGGGATACTTGTAGACCAGCTCCGAGTAGGTCCGGATCGACCACGCCGTCTGCTCGGCGGCCTGCTCCCACGCCTTTCCTGACTTGGCGATCTGATAATAGGCCTGGGCGAGCACGCCGTTGGCGTTCACCGCATCCCATCGAAAGTCGGGCGCGCCGGCCCACGCGACGTCGCGGACGTTCTGCGCGCGGAAGCGCCAAGTGCGGGTGCCGGATGTCGGCGTCGCGCGCGCCTCGTCGTCAGTGATGATGGCGACCGTCGAGTCCGAGCGCGCTGCGTGGGCGAGTCGCTCACGCTGAGCGGCAATGAGCACCTCGATCGTGTTCTGCAGCACGCCGCTGCCGGCAATGGTGTAGCCAGCTGGCGCGGTGACGCTGTAGTCGATGTCGCCGTACTCGAGGTAGAACTCGCCCTGGCCGTAGTACGGGTCCGTGTTCCATCCGCGGATGTCGTCGTAGACGGCCATTCGCGGGTACCACTGCGCGATCTCGTACAGCGTGCCGTCGCGCCCCATGCGATCCGAGCCATGCTCGGGGACGCGGAAGGCGTAGCTCATCGTGATCGTCGCTCGCCCACCCTTCGGTGCGAGTGGCTGCTCGAGATCGATGCGCCCCATCGTGTCGTCGACATGCAGCGCGGCGGCCCGGCCGTTCACCTGCAGCCCCTCGATGTCGTACCCACCCTGGAAGCCGCGCACTCCCCAGCGCGAATCCGCCGGGAACAGCATCGAGCCCTTGCTGCCTGGACGGTAGAGGTTCTGATCGAGCTGCAGCCAGACGAACCGAAGGGTGTCGGGCGAGTTGTTGGTGTATCGGATCGTGACCGTGCCGGCGATCCGCTGCTGCGCGGTGTCGAGCGTGACGGCGATGGTGTAGTCGGCGCGTTGCTGCCAGTACTCGGGCCCCGGCGCACCCGATGCCGAGCGCGTGGCGCTCGGAGCCGGCCACTCCATTCGATCGACGGGGGTGAGCGGATCACCCTCGATCGTGCGCGCCCGTCCGGCGGCGGTGGACGCCGCCGCCTGAACGGCAGTGGGTGGGGCAGCGACCCGAGTCGTGTCGATACGGACCGGAGTCAATACCTGGGGCCGCTGAACGGCACACGCGGCGAGGATAGCGAGCGAGATGGGAGCGAAACGCGTCACGAGTAGCCTGGTTCAAGGTCTGGCGGCCGACGACACCGCGCGTACAGGACACGTCGTGCGCGACGTCCCCTCTCGGTCGAAGCCGCGGGGGACCACCGCAACGCAAATGCCGTGTTCGGCGGGTTGCCCTTGCCCAACGTAAGGGGTGTCCCTAGCGTCACCCGACATGTCAGAACGCGTGAGCGGCCCACATCTGCGGCACGGGGCCATCGATCTCCAGCCAGTCCGCCCGACCCGTCCCGCGCGCCGCGAGTCGACGCGCGCGACCACAGCCGGTACTCGCCGACTCTCCGACCGCGACGACGGTGCGCGGCCCGACTTCCGCCGGCCATTTCCGCGGCGCCTCACCGTGAGCGCGTTGGGCCTCGGCACCTACCTCGGTGACTGCACCGCGGAGGACGATGCGGGCTACGCGCACACGCTGCGCGCCGCGATCGCGCATGGCGTGAACCTCATCGACACGGCGAGCAACTATCGTTGCCAGCGCTCGGAGCGGGTCGTGGGGCGCACGATCGAAGAGCTCATCAGCGCTGGCGAAACGCGGCGGGACGAACTGGTGATCTGCACGAAGGGCGGCTACGTGGCGCTCGACGGCGAGCCACCGGCGTCGCGCGAGCAGTACGAGGCCTGGCTCGACGAGACGCTGATCGGACCAGGAGTGGTGCGCCGCGACGATCTGGTGCGCGCGGGCCATTCGATCGCACCATCGTTCCTCGCCCACCAGCTCGCGCAGAGTCGCGGCAACCTCAAGCTGCAATCCATCGACCTGTACTACCTGCACAATCCCGAGGAGCAGCTCCTCGGTGTGGATCGCGCGACGTTTCGCGCTCGACTCCACGCGGCGTTCACGCTCCTGGAAGAGCGCGCCGAGCGTGGCGAGATCGGTGGCTACGGCTGCGCGACGTGGATCGGCCTGCGTGTGGGTCCGGAGCATCGGCAGCACGTGACGCTCGCGGAGCTCGTGACCGTGGCACGCGAGATCGCCGGCCCGACGCATCACTTCCGGGCGGTACAGCTACCCGTCAGCCTCGCGATGCCCGAAGCGGCACGCGCTCCGACGCAACCGCTGGGACGCAAGCTGGTCTCGGTGCTGGAAGCCGCGGATGCACTCGGCGTCGGCGTGGTGGCGAGTGCGCCGCTGATGCAGGGACGCCTCGCCACCGGACTGCCCGACGGCGTGCGCGAGCTGTTTCCGGAATGCACGACCGATGCGCAGCGTGCACTCCGCTTCGCCTCGTCGCTGCCGGGAGTCTCGGCCGTGCTCGCGGGCATGCGGCGCTCGACGCACCTGGCGGAGAACCTCGACGCGTGGCGCGCGCCGCACTGAGTCGCTAGAACACCGAGCTGCTAGAACGCGACGTCGAGCATTTGTGCCTCGTCGGATCCCCAGTCGGCGACGGCGATGCGATGCGCATTCGTGTCGGCCACGTACGCGCCGCGTGCGCCGAGCGCGACACCCCCGGGCTCGTTGAGGCTGCGCACCCAGGTCGTGATGCGCCGCTCCGCGCGATCGAGCCAGCGCAGCGAGTCGTTATAGGAATCACATACGAGGACGCGTCCATCGGCGGCGACGACGAGTCCCTGCGGGTGCTGAAGTCGCGCCGAGTCCCCGACGCCGTCCACGTCGCCGAAGTCGAACAGGCCAGTGCCGACCACTGTGCGCACGGCCCCAGCCGCGGCAAGATCGACTTCGCGCACGGCGCTCGACTCGGCGTCGGCGACGAGAAGGGTCTCACCGTCGCGCGCGATACCCATCGGCTGTGCGAGTGCGGCCTCGGCATGCGAACCGTCGTGCAACTCCTCGGCGCCGCTACCCGTGCGCGGCGCAGCGTGGCCGGTGTGCAGATCGAGCGCCCAGAGCTGATGGATGCCAGCCATTGCGACGTGCAGTGTATCTCCGTCGAGCACGAGATCCCACGGCGAGCTCAATGCACCGTCCGCGAGATCTCGCTGGGTGCGGAGCTGCCGCCCGGTGCCCGCGACGGTCCGCGCGCCGCCCGAAGCGAGCGAGATCGCGCGGATGCTGTGGTTCCCCGCGTCAGCGACGAACAGCTCGTCGTGGCCGAAAGCGAGCCCCTGCGGGTAGCGGAACGCGGCGACCTCGCCGTCGGCGAAGCCTGCGGTGCCGGTGCCGACGACGCGCTCGACCCGCATGCGAAGTCCATCCTGCTCGAGCCGTCCGACGAGGACGCGATGGTGTCCCGAGTCGGCGATGGCGATTCGATCGCCGTCGATGGCGATTTTCCCGGGGAACGCCAGCGCACCCGGCGCCGCCGTCGGTGGCTCGGCGGCGAAGTGCAGCGGTCCTTCACGGAGCGAGCCATCGGCGCGAGCGGCGGCGACGATCCGCTCGACGAAGGGTGTGACGCCATCGGCCGTGAACTCCCCCGCACGCATGCCCACCACCGCGCCGTGCGGATCCACCGCGACGAGCGTCGGCCAGGCACGCACGGCGTAGGCGCGCCAGACACGGAATTGCCGGTCGTTCAGGACCGGGTGCGTCGCGCCGAGCCGGACGGACGCGTCACGGATACGGCGCGAGTCGCGCTCGGCCAGATATTTCCCGCTATGCACGCCGACGACGGCGACGGATTCGGCGAACCGCTGCTCGAGCTCCCGCAACTGCGGCAGCACATGGATGCAGTTGATTCAGCCGTAGGTCCAGAAGTCGAGCAGCAGCAGCTTGCCGCGGAAGTCGCCGAGGGTGAGTCGCCGGCCGTCCGTGTGCAGCCAGTCGAGCGTGTCGGGGAAGTCAGGCGCGCGAACGGCGGGCGAGGAGATCCCGTCTGACATGAGCTGGTAGGTAGAGAGCGTCTGTGAGCGGTCAGCGCGAAGCCCCCTCCGCACATCGTGCACCAGCACCCCCTATCAGTCGAGCCCGCTTGCCAGTCGTCACGCGATTTGCTCTAGCACCGTGCGTGGCCGCAACGCTCAATCCCCGCTACACCTTTCCGCAGTTCATCGTCGGCCGGAGCAACGAGGCTGCCTACGCGGCTGCCTCTGCTGCCGCCATCGCGCCGGGCGCGTTGTACAACCCCATCCTGCTCGCCGGCGGCACGGGCCTCGGCAAGACGCATCTCGCGCACGCGGTGACGGCGGAAGCTTCGCTGCGCGATCCGCTGCGCACGACGGCGCTGCTCACGGCGGACGACTTCCTGCGCCGACTCTCGGCCGCGGTGAGCGCGGGCACGCCGGAGCTTCTGCTCGACGAGCTGGCGCTCGCCGCGCTGATCGTCGTGGACGACGTGCACGTGCTCGACCGGCATGCGACGGCACAGGAAGCGTTGCTCGCACTCGCGTCGCGCGCGCTGACGAGCGCGCGGCAGCTCGTGCTCACGAGCGACGACGCGGCCGGCGCGAGCGCGCTCGCGCACCGCATCGTGCACCGCTTCCGCACGGGGCACAGCGCCACGCTGGGCACGCCCGATTGGGCGCACCGCGTGGCGATCCTCCATGCGAAGGCGGCGACGCTCGGTGTGGAGCTGCCGCCGAGCGTGGCGCACCATCTCGCGTCGCAGTGCGAGGGGAGCGTGCGCGAGCTCGAAGGGAGCCTCACGCGGCTGCTCGCCGTCGCGGGGCTCGATGGGTCGCCGTTGACGCTGGTGCTGGCGCGGCGGGCCATACCCGCGCGCGCGGAGCGGAACGCCGGCGAGAGCGCGCCGCATCCACTGCTCGCCGCGCAGGCGGTGCAGGACGCGGTGGCCGCGGAATGGGGCGTGTCACCGGACGAGCTGGTAGGTGCCGGACGGTCGCGTCGCGTGGTGGAGCCGCGCCGCATCAGCATGCTGCTCTGCCACGAGCTGCTCGCGCTCTCACTGCGGGAGATCGGCGCGGCGTTCGGCGACCGCGATTCGTCGACGGTACTTTCCGCGCTCGCACGGGCGCGCGAAGATCTCGAGGAGAGTGCGGCCGTCGCCGAGCGCGTGGCGCGGCTGCGCGAGATGCTTCCGACGGCGGGAAACGAGCGCGCGGCCCACGCGCGCTGAGCGCCGTCGACCGCTACGGCACCCAGTCGGCGACGAAGAGGTTGGTCTCGGTAGGCGTGGCGCCGTGACGGTTCGACGCCCACACGAGCGAGCGCCCATCGGGGCTGAACATCGGGAAGCCGTCGAACGCGCCGTGGGTGGTGAGACGCTCGAGGCCCGTGCCGTCCAGCGCGATCAGGTAGAGATCGAAGTTCCCGCTTCGCGGCTGGGTGTGATTCGAAGAGAAGATCAGATGCGTTCCGTCGGGCGTCCACGACGGACCGAAGTTCGCGCCGCCGAGCCGGGTGATCTGCCGCTGTTCGCTCCCGTCGGCGTTCATCACCCAGAGCTCCATGCGGTTCGGCCGGACGAGCCGCTCGGCAAGCAGCGCGCGATAGGTCGTGAGGGCGCTGTCGGCCGGATGCCAGGCGCGATAGACGATCTTCGTGCCGTCGGGAGACCACCACGGCCCGCCGTCATACCCTGGCGTGGTGGTGAGACGTCGTACGTCGGTGCCGTCGACGTTCATCGTGTAGATGTCGAGATCACCGTCCTTGAGCGAGGTGAAGACGAGGCGCTTGCCATCGGGCGAAACGACGGCTTCTGCGGTGTAGACGCCGTAATCGGTGAGCCGGCGCAGGTCGCTGCCGTCGGGCTTCGCCGTGTAGATGTCGAACGGATCGAGGCCCCACACGTAGCCCTTGGACGGATCCGGCTTCGCGGGACAGGCCTGCTGCTGCGCGTGCGACGAGCCGAAAAGGATGCGCTGGTCGTTCGCGTAGAAGAAGCCGCACGTCGTCTTGCCGGTGCCGGTGGAGACGCGGCGAACCCCGGTGCCGTCGACGTTCATCACGTACTGCTGGTCGCAGGTGCGGCCGTCGCGCGTGCTCTGGAAGATCAGTCGGCGACCGTCCGCGCTGAAGTACGCTTCGGCGTTCTCACCGCCGTTGGTGAGCCGCCGGAGATTGCGGAGGTGCCGCTCACCCGGCGCGGCGGCGAAGGTGGGCACTCGCGCCGGTTGCGGCGGGCGCGCACAGGAGAGCGCGACGGTGAGGAGCGGAAGGAGGCGGCGAGCGAACGAGGCGCACATGCCGGACAATGTAAAACGGGCGCCCCAGGTGAGGCGCCCGTTCGACGAGTGGAGCGAAGCGTCAGGGCGCCGTCGCCGCGGTCGCGCCCGGGGCCTGACGCTCGACGACGCGCGTCGCGGCGGCGATGGTGAACAGGTCGCGCTGCGACTGTCCCTTCTCCATCACCTCGAGCGCCTTCCGGAGTGGGGCGTCGAAGGGCAGGTCGCGGCGCTTCGCGGTGGAGTCCCCAGCGACGAGACGGGCGACACGCTGCTCGAGCAGACGATCGACGTAGCGGCCGGCCGCGTCGTACTGCGCGCGATCGAGCGCGACGCCCTTGGCCGTGAGGCGGCGATAGAACTCCTCGCGCCACTGCGGCTGCACCTTGAAGTCCTTGCTCGCGCCGCGCGACAGCTCGAGCGCGTAGTCGGCGAGCGTGACGTAGACGTCCTGCGACTTCGGGGCGAACGCCTTGGAGAGCGTCTGCTCCGCCGTGGTGAGCGTGTCGTCGCGCACGAGAATGTCGGGCGTAATGCCGCCGCCGCCGTAGACGATGCGACCCGCGTCGGAGCGATAGGCCGGCCGCGACTTCTTCTTGGCCTCGGTCTCGAGCGAGTCCGGGGCCGTCTCGACGAACTTGCCGTTCTCGAACTTCCGCTCGCGCTGGATGCTCCGTCCACTCGGCGTATACCACTTGGCCGTGGTGATCTTGAGGGCATAGCCGCCGTCGAGCGGGAAGAGCGTCTGCACGAGACCCTTGCCGAAGGTCGTACCGCCGACGACGAGCGCACGGTCGTGGTCCTGGAGCGCGCCGGCGACGATCTCGCTGGCCGAAGCGGAGCCGTCATCGGTGAGCACCGTCAACGGCAGCGTCGGGAAGACCGCGTTGCCGGAGGTGGTGAAGCGCTGCGGATCGGTGGTGCGCGCGCGGACGCTGACGATCTCCTGCGCGTCCTTCAGGAACAGGTTCGACATCGCGATACTCTGATCGAGGATGCCGCCCGGATTGCCGCGCATGTCGAGGATGACGCCCTTCACGCCGTCGCGCGCGAGGCGTGCCACGGCACTCTGCACTTCCTCCGTGGACGTCTCGTTGAAGCGCTGGACGGGCACGTAGCCGATCTTGTCGCCGAGCACGATCGCGTACGGCACGGCGGGGATGTGAATGACCTGGCGGGTAAAGGTGCTCGTGATCATCTCGGCCACGCCGGGCCGGAGGAACTTCACGGTGACCTTGGTGCCGGGGACGCCGATCAGATAGTCGGACACCTGCTGCGTCTTCCAACCTTTCGTCGACAGTGTGTCGACATAGGCGATGCGATCGCCCTCGCGGACGCCCGCAGCCTCGGCGGGCGTATGCGGGAAGACCTTGCTGATCGTGATCGCACCCTGCTGATCCTCGATCTGCATGCCGATGCCGGCGTACTTGCCGTTGGTCTGCTGCGAGAAGCTGGCGAGCTCCTTCGGGGTGAACAGCTCGCTGTATGGATCGTTGAGCTCCTTCACGAGGCCGCGCGCGGCCTTCTCGTAGAGCGCGCCCGAGCTGACGGTGTCGACGAAGCGCTGCGACACGAGTTGGAGCACCTGATCGAGCACGCGGGCGCCGTCGGAGGCGGCGCGGTTCTGCAGAAGGAAGCCACCCGCGACAATGGGGAGCAGCGCGACTGCGACGAGAGCGGAGCGGCGACGGAGCATGAACGACCCTGCTTGAATGAGGAATGCCTAGTCAGTGAATACGCCCCGCCAGCCTGGAGTGTTCCGTCGGAGCCCAGAAGCAGGCTGGCAGGACTCGCGGCGTCAGGCGGGGCGCGAGCCGAGCATGTAATCGACGAACCAATCGCGCTGGTGTTGCCGAACCGCGGCATTGCGGAGCACACCCTGCGCCACGAGCATGTCGTGGGCCGGCTGGAGCACCCGCTGCAGATGCGAGGGATAGCGCTGGGCCAGCGGGAGCTGCTCGGCGAGCTGATCCAGTGCGACGCGCCAGGTGAGGCGCCCGTCCGCCCGGGCGACCTCGAGCAGCCGGTACAGGCGCCTGGCGACGGGGGAGCCAAGGGCCCAATAGCAGGCCGCGGAGATACTGATGGTGTGGTTGGCGGCGAGGTTGTCGCGCACGACGGCGGAGAGGACGACGCGCGCCACGCCGGGCTCGCCCGTGGTGATGGTCGAGAACAGCTGGAGCTGTTCTCGATCGAGGCTGCGTCGCCGCTCGACGGCCACCGAGGTCAGCAGCGTGAAGCGGAGATCGGGGCGGCCGCCGCTCCCAGCGGACTCATAGATGCCGGTGGACTCGAGCGTGGTACGCTCCAGCCGACCCAGTGCGCCGCGCAGTTGCTCGTAGGTGCGTCCGTCGACGCGCCGACCCATCGCTCGGAGGAACGCGTGCAGGGTGAAGGTGATGGCGCCGTCGGGGGGGTCGCCGGCTTCCTGGAAGCGGCGCAGGAGCTCGACGTAGACGTCCTGGTCGAAGGTGCCCGGAAGCCGGTCCCCCGGACTCGGGATGACGCGCCAGCGGCCGCCCGTGCCATCGGCGTAGGTGATCACGCCGTCGTCGGCAGAGTCGCTGAGGCGGAAGAGCGGAAGCGCCTCGAGCGACCGGTCGAGCCGAACTGCCCGGGATACCGCCCGGCGGCGCGCCGCGACTGTCATGTGGCCAAGCTGGAGAGCCGATCGGTGGGCGGCAAGACGATCGGCACTCGGATCACCGCACGCGCACGACCTGTCCGGTGACCGCGCGCGCGCCATCGGAGCAGAGCCAGAGCACCACCTCGGCCACCGCCTCGCGAGTGACGAAGGCCGTGTCCGCGCCCATCGAGGCAACGTTCGCGGCGGTGCGGATCGCCGCGGGCGCGAGGGCGTTGGCGCGCACACCAGCATCGCGCTCTTCCTGCGCGATCGCCTGTGCCAGCGTGACGAGGGCGGACTTGGCCGCCGCGTAGGCGGCGATCCCCGACACCCGAGCGCCTGGCAGCGCCGCCTCGGAGGCGAACAGCACGATCGCACCTTTCGTGGCGCGGAGGAGCGGCAGGAAGGCGCGCGTGGCGAGATACGCCGTGGTGAGGTTGATCGTGAACTGACGCGTCCACGCCACGGGATCGCTCTCCGCGACCGGTCCACTGGCGGCGAATCCGCCGGCGAGATGCACGAGCGCGTGCACGCGGCCACCCGTCGCGTCGCGCACGCGTGCGGCCAGCGCGTCCACCGCAGCCGGGTCGCTCAGGTCGGCCGCAAGCCCAGCCGACCGAAGGCCTGCGGCGATGAGCGCGTCGCTACGGGCTCGCACGTGGTCCTCCGTCCGATCGACGAGGAAGACCCGCGCGCCGCGATCGGCGAAGGCGCGGGCGACCGCCTCGCCCACCTGTCCTTCGCGCCCGACACCGGTGAGCACCACGCTACGCCCCGCGAACTCCATCCGTCCCTCCGAGCGCCGTCCCCGCAGCGCCAGCCCGGAATTACCGGACTCGGCATCTTGGCATGAAGTATGTTATGCGGAGCCGGCAAATGCGAAAAATGCTGCGCGTCAAGCGAGTCGCCCTGGTGGCGGCCATCGTAGTGGTCAGTGTACTGTCGCTGATCGGCATCCTCTCCATCACGCGCGGCACCCCGGTAAAGGCCGTGGTCGCGATCGGCGACCATGAAGGCCCGCCCGCGGTCACCGACTCCCTGTTCATGCAGTCGATGGAGCTGTACACGGGGCTCCATCTGAGCCGCGGGAATGCCGCGCAGCAGATGCTGAACGGCGTCGGCACCTACCCGCAGCTGTGGAAGGATCTCCGCGCGGCGAAGCACACCATCACGGTGCAGATGTACTACTCGCAGCCGGGTGCGGTGGCGGACACCATGGCGGCGGTGCTGAGGGAGCGTGCACGTGCCGGGGTGCGCGTGCTGTTCGTGCTCGACGCGTTCGGCTCGCAGAACCTGAAGAAGGAGTGGGCGGACAGCCTGCGCGCGGCTGGCGTCGAGCTCGAGCTGCTGCGCCAGCTCCACTGGTACTCGTTGCACAACGCGAGCGATCGATCACATGTGCGCGTCGTCGTAGTGGACGGCGAGATCGGCTACACGGGTGGGTTCGGGCTCGCCGACTACTGGCTCGGCGACGGGCGCCAGAAGGATCAGTGGCGCGAGACGAACGTCCGCTTCGAGGGGCCGGCGGTGATGGGACTCCAGGCCGCGTTCGCGGCGGCGTGGGCCGAATGCACGGGCGAGCTGATCTCGGGAGACATCTTCTTTCCGAGGAAGGCGTTCGCTCCGACGGAGGGAGGCGTGTACGCGGGGCTGTTCTTCTCGTCACCCACGACGGGGAGCACGTCGGCGGAGCGGTTCATCGCGCTGTCGATCGCGAGCGCGCGCAAGTCACTGTACGTGGCCAACTCCTACTTCGTCCCCGACGACGACTTCCGGAGGCTGCTCAAGCTGGCGCGGTCGCGCGGCGTGGACGTGCGCATCCTGACGGTGAGCAAGGAGACGGACGTCAAGACCACCTGGTGGGCGGGACGCTCGCGCTACGAGGAGCTGCTCAAGTCCGGGATCCGGATCTACGAGTACCAGCCGACGATGATGCACGCGAAGACGTTCATCGTCGACGGCCGATGGGGCTCGATCGGGTCGATGAACTTCGACAACCGGTCGCTCGCGTTCAACAACGAGTCGAGCCTCGCGTTCCTCGATCTCTCGCTGGGCGCGCAGATGGACTCGACCTTCATGGACGACCTGACGCGCTCGCAGGAGATCACCCTGGCGGAGTTCCAGCGCCGGCCGTGGTATGCTCGGGTGATCGAGAATGGGGCGGCGTTGTTTTCGAGACTGTTGTAGAGCGCCGTGAGATTGTGAGTTGGTGAGTTGGATCGCGAGTTGGTTGGTCGGTTGATTGGTGAGTTGACTACGAAAGGCTTCGAACCGGCGTGGAGACCCTACTGAGGGATCTCCAGGCTGGTTCGTAGCATTGCCGTTCAACTCAGTTTAAAACCGACTAACGAGCCCACGATCAAACTCGCCAACTCACCGTATATCCGCCCTTCCAAGCGCCGCCCGCACTGCCTCGCGCATGGCAACGAGCGCCTCGTCGCGCGCGGCTGGTGCATCGTCGCGCACGTGGATCTCGATGCCGTCGGCCACCGGGACGCGGCGCCAGCTCGCGGAGCGCTCCTCGTCGGTGTCGCGCACGGCGTGGTCGGCGCCGGCGCCGAGTGCAGGGGCGAGCGAGGCCGCGACGCGGCGCTCGAGGGCGTCGCCGGTGACCTCCTTCATCTCCTTCTTGATCCCCTCGAGCGTGGCTCCCTCGCGCTGCCGGATCTTGATCGAGAGCAGCTGAAGCAGGTGCCGGTAGTTGTACGTCGCCGCGGTGCCCGCGCCCTCGGGCCGATCGAGCAAGCCGCTCGCGACGTAGAACCGCACCGAGCGCGCGCTCGGCGCCACGCGGGCCGATGCGTTCGTCGGACGGATCCCCGCAGCGTCGACGAGAGCGGTGACGTGAGCAGCGAGGCCGCGCGCGTTCCACGGCGCGTGCCGCGAGTGGGCGCGCAACAGCGCGACGGGAGTCATCGAAGCATCCGGCATAGGCGGCGGAAGATAACGAACGCCGTCAGCCGATGTGAGTCGCTGTCGCGATCCGGTCGTGCGAGCGTCAGGCCATCGCGAGATGCGAACCGCCCGAGCCGCCCGACCAGCGCCGAGCCCGCTCAAAGAACGAGCGCAGCGCGGCATTGACCTCGTCGGGGCGCTCGTCGTGCGGCAGATCGCCTGCCTCCTGCACGAGCATCCATTCGAGATCGTGCTTGTTGACGCGGAACGCGTGCGCATGCTCCACGGGGTTGTGTCGCGCAAGATCGCCCCACAGCAGCAGCGTCGGCTGACGGACACGACGTAGCGCGACGCGGATATCGACGTTGAGCCGTCCACTCACCAACGCACGGATGGCGTGCTTGCCGCCAGGCTGTCGCGCAATGCGCACGTAGTGCTGCACCAATGCAGGCGTGACCATGCGGTCGTCGGCGTACACGCTCTCGAGATATCGGCGCATCTTCGACGGCGAGGTGAGCCCGTTGTAGATCGTGTTCCCCACGATCGGCGCACCGAGCAGCATCCGCTTCGTGGCACCGACCGACGGCTCGGGATCCCGCATGTACGCCACGCCGGTGGGCGCGATGAGCGCGATCGATGCGATGTGACGCGGGTCACGCGCAGCGAGCGCAACGAGCTGCGCGGCGGAGAGTCCGCTCGCCACCACGGCACACGGCTCGGGAGCGACACGCGAGACCAGATCGCTGAGCAATGCCTGGTAGAGGCCAGGTGTGTAGCGCGCGGCGGGACGATCGGAGCGGCCGAAGCCGAGCAGATCGACGGCGATCACGCTGTGGCGCTCAGCCAAGGCGGGGACGACGTTGCGCCATTCGAGCGATGACGCACCGGCGTAGATGCCGTGTACGAGCAGCACCGGCTTGCCTTCGCCGTGGCGCGTGAGCGCGATACGATGACCGCGCCAGCGAAGCTCGTCGGACTGGCCGCCGAGCACGTCGTCGTCACTGAGGTCGCGCGCGGACGCTGCGTTGTACACCGCTGCCGCGCCGAGTGCCGCTCCACTCACCATCGCTGTCTTTCGCCACCGCATTGCTGTCGCCTCGCTGCTCCGTCACCGTATGAATCCCCGCGTCCGTGCGACGACTCCCGCGCTCGGCACGTACGCTCGATCCCGCGGAAAAGTGTCCTCGCGCGAATCGCTCCGTGCATGGACGCACGACGGGCCGGCGCGCAATCACGTTACGGCCGGCCCGCTGGACCACGCGATTCATCGACGTTCGTCGTCCGATCTACGCTCGCCGAGCGGGACACTGCTGACCCTCGCACCACCACCACCCATCACATCACCACCCCGGGCGGCACTCGGTGCCAGCAGGCCCTTCGCTCGGCTCAGTGCATCTCAGTCCTTCTTCATGCGGCATGACCTTCGGATGCGCGCGGGGTCATCGCGGTCGGGACGCCGGCCTGCGCCGCGAGCTCGGCGATCCGCTCGAGCGAGACCGGCTTCTCGAGGAAGTGCGTCGCGCCGAGCCTGAGCGACGCTTGTCGGTTGTCGTCATCGGGGAAGGCCGTGAGCGCGATGACGACCGCCTCCGGCGAGAGCATTCCCGCCGCGGCCATTACCTGGAGCCCGCCTTCCCGCCGGCCGCCGAGCCGGATATCGGTGACGACGAGATCGAAGATCCGCCGGCCGAGCACCCACTTGGCGTAGTCGAGCGTGGACGCGGCGCTGACCTCGACCCCCTCAGTCTCAAACAGCTCGACGAGGACGTCACGGATGCACTGCTCGTCCTCCACGATCAGAACTCGTCGCTGAGACTGTGTCATGCCCTCTGGTAAGGCGAAGGGCGCGCCAGCGCGGAGAACTCAGCGCAAGATACTATTTGACAATACGTTGGAGCGATTGCGCGCGCCGAGTCACCATCAGCGGAGTGACCGAAGTTCGGACAGCGAGCCCACCTCGGTGCCCGGATTTCGAGCAGTCCAGCGGCGCGCTCCAGGAACTCCGGCGCGCATGCCGTCGCTAGGTGATCCCCAGTCGCTTGATCTTCTCGAGGAGGGTCGAGCGCGCGATGCCCAGCCGTTGCGCCGCCTGGACGCGGTTCCCACCGGTGGCGGCGAGCGCCTCCGTGATCGCGACACGTTCCGCGTCTTCGAGCGTGACCGGCGCTGGCGCCGCAGTGCCGACGCGCTCGGGGAGGGAGAGGTGACGCGGCTCGATCTCGCTCCCTTCGGCGAGCAGCGCGGCTCGCCAGAGGGTGTTCTTGAGCTCGCGGACGTTCCCCGGCCAGTCGTAGCGCTCGATGGTGCGAAGCGCGGCGCGACCGAGCCGGCTGCCCGCCGGCGCGAACGCGCGGGCAAGCGTCTCGAGCTCGTCGCGGCGCTCGCGCAGCGGAGGGAGGGCGAGGGTCAGCACCTGGAGTCGGTAGTACAGATCGGCGCGGAAGCGTCCCTCCTGCACGCGCTGCGCGAGCGGCTGGTTGGTGGCGGCGACGACCCGCGCGTCGCTCCGCAGCTCGGAGGTGCCGCCGAGCCGGCGAAAGGTCCGCTCCTCGAGCACCTTGAGCAGCTTTGGCTGCACCTCGGTGACGACCTCGCCGATCTCGTCGAGGAAGAGCGTGCCGCGGCCGGCGACCTCGAACAGCCCGCGCTTGGCCTGCTTCGCGTCGGTGAAGGCGCCC
>DATFOL010000496.1:0-10918 GCA_035265545.1 Gemmatimonadaceae bacterium
GCGATCACCGACTCGCTCGGCCGCTTCCTCGTGGACAGCATCAAGGCCGGCAGCTACAAGATCGACGTCGACCATCCTATCCTCGACACGCTCGGCATCCTGCTGAGCACGGCGCCGATGGAATTCGTGGCGAATGAGGTGACGCGCGTCGTCGTGGCCGTGCCGAGCCAGGAGTTCCTGGCCAACCGCTTCTGCACGCCGGCGCGGCGCGCCCTCGGGCCCGGCGTGCTGGTCGGCCGCGTGCGCGAGCCCGACAGCGACAAGTCGGCCATCGGCGCACGGGTCTCTCTCGTATGGTACGACCCCGATCCGCCGATGGTCCTCGGCGCACCGGTGAAGATCAAGAAGGCGCCCCGGGTGCGTGAAGCGACCGTGGGCGAGGACGGCACCTATCGACTGTGCGGCCTCCCCGAGAAGTACGAGGGCAAGCTCCAGGCACAGCGGAAGGATGGCGGTACCACCGCCGAAGTCCCGATCAATCAGGAAGACGGCCTGCTCGCACTGCGCAGCATGAGCGTCGCGCCGCTCGCCGTCGCCTCCACAGGCACCGACAGCGCGGGGAAGGCGATCAAGGTGCAGAAAGGCGCGGCTCGCGTGCTGGGCCGCGTGACCAACAAGGCGGGCGCACCAGTCGGCAACGCTCGAGTGACGCTCAATGGCACCGGCGCCGCGACGGTCACGCGTGCGAGCGGCGAGTTCGTGCTCGATTCGCTTCCCGCCGGCACCCAGGCGATCACCGTGCGCCATCTCGGCTACGCTCCGACGGAAGTGGCCGTGGAGCTCTCGTCGAGAGAGCCGTCGCGCGTGAGCGTGCAGATGGGCCCCTACGTGCCCCAGCTCGAAGAAGTGAAGACGGTCGCGTCGCGCCTGGAGCAGGGCCTCGAGCGCGTCGGCTGGAGCACGCGAAAGAAGGGCGCCGCATCGGGGTACTTCATCACCCCCGAGCAGATCGAGGCGCGCAAGGCGATCCAGTTCACCGATCTGCTGACGACGACTCCCGGCATCCGCGTGCAAGGCTCGATGGGGCGGCAGATGATCACGGCCACGCGGAGCGTCGGCCGGCAGGGCTGCGTGACGATCTACGTGGACGGCTCGCGCTGGCAGCAGCTCGAGGCGGGCGACCTGGATGCGTTCGTGCGTCCGGAAGAGGTGGCGGCGATCGAGGTGTATCCGGGGGGCGGCACGATGCCGGTGGAGTTCCAGACGTCGGGCGCCGACTGCGCGGCCGTGGTGGTGTGGACGAAGCTCAACGTCAACCGAAGAGCCAAATAACGATGCTCGCCTCCCCGATCGTGCACGACCCGTTCGTGTTCTTTCTCGGCCCGCTGCAGCTCACGGGATTCGGCATCGCGATGATGGCGGCATTCGGGATCGCGCACTGGGTGGCGCAGACGGTGCTGCAGGAGCGCGGCGACGACGCCGAGATCATGAACGACGTGACGTTCGCGGCGCTCGTCGGCACGATCGTGGGCGGCAAGGTGTACTTCGCCATCAACGAGTCGCTCGCCACTGGGCGTCCGTGGATGTCCGCGCTGTTCAGCCGCGCGGGATTCGTGTTCTGGGGCGGGTTCCTCGGCTCCGTGCTGCTCTCGTGGCTGGTGATCCGGTGGCGGAAGCAGAGCTTCCTGCGCGTCGCAGACGGCGCGGCGGTCGGCATCGCGGCGGGCTACGCGATCGGGCGCACCGGATGCTGGGCGGTCGGTGACGACTACGGTCGCGTATGGGACAGCCCGCTCGCCGTCGCGTTCCCGAGGGGCGCGCCGCCGTCCACGGTGCTCAACATGAACCAGGAGTTCCACGCCAACCTGCCGGCGTCGATGTCGCCCGAGACGGTGGTCGGCGTGTATCCGACGCAGCTGCTCGAGGTGGCGTTGGGGCTCGTGATGTTCTGGATCCTGTGGCGGATGCGCCGGCACACCCACGCTGCGGGATGGCTGTTCGGCATGTACTGTCTGCTCGCGGGCGTGGAGCGGTTCATCGTCGAGTTCTTCCGCGCGAAGGGAGACGTCGTCGGGCCACTCACGTCGGCGCAGTGGGTCGCGTTGGCCATCGCTGCGGCCGGCGCGCTGCTGCTCACGACGCGGCGATCGACGGCGACGCTCGCCGTCGCGCGCTGAGCCCTCCTCCTCTCACGCCAGCATCATGACCGCCTCGCTGCGCGCCCGGCCCGAGCGCACGGAGTACGCACCGTTCTATCACGGCTACGTCACGTCGGTCCCCGAGGGTGACGTCGTCGAGCTGCTGCGCGCCGGCGCGAGCGAGCTGCTCGACGTGATCGGACGGATTCCCGAGGGGCGCGGCGGACATCGCTACGGCCCGGACAAGTGGACGATCCGCGAGGTGATCGGCCATCTGATCGACGCCGAGCGGATCTTCTCGTATCGCGCGCTGCGCATCGCGCGCGGCGACCAGACCCTGCTGCCCGGATTCGATGAGAACGAGTACGTGAAGACCGCTGGCTCGGACCAGCGCACTCTCGCCAGTCTGGCGGGCGAGCTCGCGGCGGTGCGCGAGAGCACGGTGCTGCTGTTCGAGTCGTTCCCCGACGAGGTATGGTCGCGCATGGGAAACGCCAACGGTACGCCGATGAGCGTGCGAGCGCTGGCGTACGTCGCGGCGGGGCATCCGATGCACCACTTGAGGATCCTGCGCGAGCGCTACGGGGTGGAGTGAGCTTCTCGCTACGACCTGCCACTCCCGCCGACATCCCGGTCATCCTCGGTTGCATCCAGGCGCTGGCCGAGTACGAGCGACTGGCGCACGAGTGCGTCGCGACGGAGGAGCTGCTCGGCGAATCGCTGTTCGGCGCGCAGCCCGCCGCCGAGGTGGTACTCGCCTTCGCGGGCGACGAACCCGCCGGTTTCGCGCTCTGGTTCGAGAGCTATTCCACGTTCCTGGCGAAGCCGGGTCTCTACCTCGAGGACCTCTTCGTCTATCCGCAGCACCGCGGGCGCGGGCTCGGACGGCGGCTCCTCGCGCATCTCGCGCGCGTGGCCGTCGAGCGCGAGTACGGACGCGTGGAGTGGTCGGTGCTCGACTGGAACGTCGACGCGATCGGATTCTACCGGTCGCTCGGCGCCGAGCTGCTCGACGACTGGCGCCGGTGCCGGCTCGCGGGCGATGCGATCCCGGCGCTCGCGTCGGGCGCATGAGCGACGCGGAGTTTCGCGGCTTCCGCCCCGCGGCCATCGCATTCCTGCGCGCGCTCGCGCGGCGCAACACGCGTGAGTGGTTTCAGGCGCACCGCGACGAGTACGAGAGCGAGGTGCGCGCGCCGCTCGTCGCTCTCGTCGAAGAGATGGACGTGCGCTTCGCCGAGCTCGCGCCGGAGATCGTCGGAGATCCCAAGCGCTCGCTCTTCCGCATCCATCGCGACGTGCGCTTCTCGAACGACAAGTCGCCGTACAAGACCAACGCCGCCTGTTGGCTCTATCACGGGGACGCGGGTCGCGGCGTCGGCTCGACCACGCCGCACGGCGGTGCGGGGTTCTATTTCCACATGGAGCCCGGCCGCTCGATGATCGGTGCCGGGATCTGGATGCCGCCACGTCCGACGCTGGCGCGGTTGCGCGAGCAGATCGACGAGGAGCATCGCGCGCTCCGGCGTCTGCTCGCCGATCCGAAGGTGAAGAAGCGCTTCGGTGGGCTCGACGAATCGGCGATGCTCACACGGATGCCCCGCGGCTATGCCGACGATCACCCGGCCGCCGACCTGCTGCGCCATCAGTCGTTCACCGTCGGCCGCACGCTGCGCGACAAGGAGCTGTTCAGCCCTCGGCTGGCCGATCTGCTGGCGCGCGACTACGGCCGGCTCGTCCCGCTCGTGCGCTGGTTCAATGGCGCGCTCGGTCTCCGGACGCTCGCGCGTCGGTGAAGTCGCCGGTAGGTTGAGGCGATGAGCGCGGCGACCTCACCTCCGATCGCGACACGCTCGGCGCGGCCGGACGAGGCGGCGCTCCTCACCGAGCTTGGCGCCTCGACGTTCGCCGAGACCTTCGAGGCGGCGAACACGCCCGAGGACTTCGCCGCGTACATGCGCGCGGCCTTCGGCGAGCCGATTCAGCGCGCGGAGCTGATGGATCCCGAGACGACGGTGTTCTTCGCCGAGCGGGAAGGCGACGCCGTCGGGTACGTGATGCTGCGGGAAGGGAACACCCCGTCGATCGTGCCGGCAGGCGACGCGCTGCAGATCGCGCGGCTCTACGCACGACGGCGAGCGCTGGGGACGGGTGTAGGTGCGGCGCTGATGCAGCGTGCACTCGCCGAAGCGGCCGGGCGTGGGAAGGATGCCGTTTGGCTCGGCGTCTGGGATCGCAACGAGCGCGCGATCCGGTTCTACGAATCGTGGGGGTTCCATCGGTGCGGGACCCAGCCCTTTCTGCTCGGCACCGACTTGCAGACCGACCTCGTCATGGTGCGGCGGCTCGCCCGGGAGTCATGAGATGCGTCACACGCTGAAGCTCAATGGGATCATCCTCGGACACTCGGAGCTCGAGGAAGTCGACGCGCTCGACCGGCGCGTGTGGGGCCAGTTCCATCCGGGGTTCGGCTACGAGCTGGTGCAACCGATCTTCCGCCTGTTCGCCGAAGCGACGCCGATGCCGGGCGGCGAGCCGCTCGACCAGATCAAGCTCGCCCGCTACCTCGAGGCGCGCGACAAGCTGCCACTGGAGCTCTTGGACGACCGCGGTCGCACGATCAAAACGGCGGCGATCCACATCGCGGACTACAGCGAGAACCGCGGGCCGGAGGCGATGTCGCTGGATGTTCTGATTCCGGAGGATGAGTACTGGGAACGGCGGTGAGGGGCGAGTTGGTGCGTTGGATAGCCCACGCTCCAACTCACCAACTCACCAAGCGTGTCAGGGCAAGCCCTGACAGCGGAGAAGTGCAAGCCCTGACGGCGCGGAAGTGACGGCGATCACATGCTGTTTGCAACCAAGCACGCGGGCGAAGGGCACTCTTCCGGTCACGATATCGCGACCGAGTGCGCCGGGACACCTCCCGTGGGCTCACCACCGGAGCGTACCATGTCGACGCGTGCGGTGAATCGCCGAGAGTTCATCACCTCGGGGTGCACGTTGGCGAGTGCCACCTTGCTGGGCGCCGCTGGGTGTGTCTCGGACAACCCCGTCGCGCCGATCCCGTCGGCGGGGGCCGGCAGCCAACGTGGAAGAACGGAACCGATCGACGGTGACCTCGCCGAGCCACGCGTCATCGCGAGCGTCGGCGGTGTGCTCACGGCGACGATCACTGCATCGACGAATCCGGCCGTCGTCGGTGGACGCCACGCCAAGCAGGCAGTGACGTACGACGGCACGTTCCCCGGTCCCACGCTGTGGGTGCGCGGTGGAGACACGGTCGATCTGACGTTCGTGAACAAGATCGTCTTCGGACAGGCGGATGAAAAACGCGGCTACGGCCGCCCGCCGCGCGTGGCCAACATGGCGAACCTGCACTATCACGGTATGCACGTGTCGCCCATCGGCAGCGCGGACAACATGTTGGTCATGGTATCCCCTCGCGACACGCACCACTACTCGTTCCAGGTGCCGCTCGATCATCCGGCGGGACTCTTCTGGTACCACGAGCACGTGCATGGCCTGGTGACCAACCACGTATCGCGCGGTGCGGCCGGATTGCTCTACGTGGCGAACTCGCACACCGATCTCGTGGCCGGGCTCGGGATCCGGCGGCGGATGATGCTCTTGCAGCAGGCCTACTTCGAGGAAGACCTCC
This sequence comes from Gemmatimonadaceae bacterium, assembly GCA_035265545.1. Lineage (GTDB taxonomy): Bacteria > Gemmatimonadota > Gemmatimonadetes > Gemmatimonadales > Gemmatimonadaceae > AG11. The sequence continues at coordinate 5,740 of DATFOL010000496.1, forward strand.
ACACGCTGATCAGCGACGACGGGGAGCGCGACGATCCGGAGCGGGCCCTCTCGCTGATCAATGGCCAGCGCATGCCGGAGATTCACATGCGACCGGGTGAGGTCCAGGTCTGGTCACTCTGCAATGCATCATCGTCCGCCTTCTATCAGCTGCGCGCCGCCAGCCACACCTTCGACGTGATCGCGGTGGACGGCATCCCCCTCGTCGCGCCGGGCCTGCGGCAGCAGGACCGATTGGTGCTCGCTTCGGGCAACCGGTGCGAGGTCGTCGTTCGCGCGAGCGCGACCATCGGTCGGTACACGATGTCATACGAGTCGTACAACCAGGGGGTGGACACCTGGCCGCAGAAGGACATCGCTACCATCGTCGTCGCGGGTACGCCGTGGCAGGGTCCGAATCATCCTGGCGTCGATACATCGACACCGGTCGACGACCTCTCGGCGGCCTACGTACCGGTCGAACGGCAGCGGACGATCGTGCTCGGGATGAACGAGGAAGTACCGGAGGGAGAGTTCGGACGGTTCACGATCAACGGCCACCCCTGGGATCCCAACTACAGCGAGTGGACCAGTACGCTCGACACTGTCGAGGAGTGGCTCATCGTCAACGAGACGGAGCAGGAGCATCCGATGCACGTTCACGTCAACCCATTCCAGGTGACGAAACGGAATGGCTCCGCCGTGCCGTTCACGGGATATTACGACACCGCGATCGTGCCACGCTTCGGCTCGATCACCGTCCGGACCCGTTTCACGGACTTCACGGGCGGTCCGGTGCTGATGCACTGTCACATCCTCGATCACGAGGACATGGGGATGATGATTCGCTTCGAGATCGTCGCGTAGGAGGCCCGCCCCAGCGGGCTCCGGTTGGCGGGGTCACTCTCCGAGCGCGTACTCCACGCTGTAGAAATGCTCCTTCCCCACGATCTCGATCCCGATGGTGCCCGTGATCCCGGCGAGCTGGCCCGTGCCGGAGCCGGGCACGATCACGATGTCGAGTGACTGGCCGTCGGCGTTTCGGACGCCGCGATGTGCGATGAGGAAGCTGCCGCTGCGTCCGTCGAGCGTGCCCGTCACCCGGTCGATCGCGACGTAGACGCCGGCGCCCGTGAGCGGCTCGTGCGCTGCCATCATCTCGCCATGCGCGATCGCCTCGAGGGCGCCGTGGAACTCCTTGTACAGCAGCATCCGCGCGACAGGTGCGTCGGCCGCGCCCTCCTGCGGGGTGATCTTCACGTCGAATGAGCCTTTGGCCTGTCCTGCCATGGGGATCCTCGGTGTTTTGTGGTGGTACAGGTGCTTCGGTTTACAGTTTTTCGGTGCACGTCAGCGAACAGGAACGGCGACGGCGTGGTCAGTGGGTGTGCCGGCCGAGAACCGACGAACCGTTTACCGACGAACCGCACGCTCTGCGCGCCTAATGAAAATCATGCCTCCTCGCGAACTCCGCGCCCACCGCGGCCTGCAGTGCGCGGAACTGCTGCGCGCGGACGTTCACGACCGTCTGCTCCACCTGCAGCACGCCGCGCACGAGTAGGAGCGGCGTGCGTGAGATCAGCAGCGCCTGGCGCTCGAAGCGCTGCGGCGTGACGACGACGTTGATCAGTCCCGTCTCGTCCTCCAGCGTGAGGAAGACGAAGCCCTTCGCCGTTCCCGGGCGCTGGCGGCAGATCACGAGTCCCGCCGTGGCGACGCGCTCGCCGTCGCGTCCGTGGCGGAGCAGATCGCGCGCGCTCCGCACGCCGTTCGGTTCGAGCACCGGACGTACATGCGACATCGGATGACCGGCGAGCGAGATCCCCGTCATGCGATAGTCCGCTTCCGTGAGCTCGACGCGCGTCATCGCGGGCAGCGGCGCTGTACTCGCGGCCGCGTCGCTCGCCGGCCGCCGGCGTGGGGCGAGCGGGCCGGCGTCGCCACGCGCCGCGTCGAGGAGCGCCCAGAGCGCGGCTCGTCGCGTCCGCACGTCGGGCTCCTGCGGCAGCAGCGCGTCGAACGCCCCGGCCTCGGCGAGATGCCGCAGCCCCCGTTGATCGAGCCCCGAGCGCCGCACCACGTCCTCGATCGACGTGAACGGTCCCTGCGCCAGCGCCGCCTCGAGGCGGTCGCGCGCCGTGGCGCCCAGCCCGCGCACGCTGCGCAGCCCGAGCCGCACCGCGGGGGCGGGAGGCGACGACGGCCGGCTCGTCGCGCCGCGAATTCCTTTCACCGCGACGTCCGCCCGCGCCGCGGCCATCGAAGCGGACGATGCGGGCGCTTCACGCCGCTCGAGCGTCGCCTCCCACCCGGAGCGCGTCACGTCCACCGGCCGCACCTCCACGCCATGCCGACGGGCGTCCTCCACCAGCGTGCCCGGCGCGTAGAACCCCATCGGCTGCGCGTTGAGGATCGCCGCCGTGAACTCTGGTGCGTAGTAGTGCTTGAGGAACGCCGACGCATACACGAGCAGCGCGAAGCTCGCCGCATGGCTCTCCGGGAATCCGTAGTCGGCGAATCCGTTGATCTGGTTGAAGATTCGGTCCGCGTCGGTGGACGCGATGCCGTTCTTCGCCATCCCGTCGAGCATCCGCTGGCAGATCGCCGCCATCCGCTCGCGGCTCCGCTTGTGTCCCATCGCGCGGCGCAGCACGTCGGCGTCGCCCGCGGAGAATCCCGCCAGCGCGATCGCCACCTGCATCCCCTGCTCCTGGAACAGTGGGACGCCGAGCGTGCGCTTCAGGATCGGCTCGAGCGACGGGTGGAGATACGTCACCGGCTCCTCGCCGTTCCGCCGTCGCAGATACGGATGCACCATGTCGCCCTGGATCGGGCCGGGCCGGATGATCGCCACCTCGACGACGAGATCGTAGAACTTCCGCGGTTTCAACCGCGGAAGAGTATTCATCTGTGCGCGGCTCTCCACCTGGAAGACGCCGATCGTGTCCGCGGCGCAGAGATCGTCGTAGACAGCCTGGTCGTCCATGGGGAGCGTCGCCAGATCGATCGTGACGCCCCGCTCTTGTCTGATGTACAGTAGACAATCCTGCAGAAGGGTCAGCATGCCGAGGCCGAGCAGGTCGATCTTCACGAGCCCAGCGCCGTCGAGGTCGTCCTTCTCCCACTGGATCACCGTGCGCCCGGGCATGCTCGCCGGCTCGATCGGCACGACCTGATGCAGCGGCTCTTCGGTGAGCACGAACCCGCCGACGTGGATCGACCGGTGACGCGGCAGCTGATGCAGGCCGTCCACGATCTCCGCGAGCGCGCGCACGCGTTTGTCGGCCGGGTCGAGGCCCGCCCGCTCGACCACGCTGGGCCCTCCCGTCGCGGTGAGCGCCGTGGTGGGATTGCGCCGCTCGACGTGATCGTCGCCGGCGTACGGATCTTCCCAGCGATTGCCCTTCGCTGCACGCTCGTGCAGCGGACGCGGGATGCGCGCGAGGTCCTTCGTCCCCGCGCTCTGCGCGTTCGGGCTGCCGTACGGCTCGTACGCCGCATGCGGCGTCGGCCGGTCGGACGACGTCATCGGGCGCGCTACCTGCTTCGCCTTCTCCTTCTCGGCGCGGGCGCGCGTCGTCGCCTCGGTGCCGCGCACCATCGCGCCGCCGAGCGCGCTCGCCACCGCGCCGTCGCTCTCGGCGTCGTCGGCCGGCCTGGCGCGCAGCGCCTCGGCGGTGGCCTTGGCCGAGAAGCGGTCGCTGAGCATCGCGAGCGAGTCCGCCTGGTCGACGCTGAAGCCGAGCACGCGCGCCGCATCGCGCACCGCGCTCTTGCCGCGGTAGGTGATCTGCTCGCACACCATCGCCGCGTGGTCGCGGCCGTAGCGCTCGTACACGTACTGGATCACGCGCTCGCGCTCGCGGTGGGCGAAGTCGATGTCGATGTCGGGTGCCTCGGTGCGCTCCTCGCTGAGGAAGCGCTCGAACAGGAGATTGAGCCGGATGGGATCGACCGCGGTGATGCCGAGGCAGTAGCAGACGGCGGAGTTGGCGGCCGACCCGCGCCCCTGGCAGAGGATCCCCTCGCGCCGCGCGAACCGCACGATGTCCCACACGATGAGGAAATAGCCCGCGAGCCCCAGCTTGGCGATCAACGTGAGCTCGTGCCCGATCTGCCTCTCGTGCTCCGCGGTGCGCTTCGCCGTGCCGGGCTCTCCCCACCGTTCGCGCGCGCCCTGCTCGACGAGGCGCGCGAGGTACTCGTCGGGGCTCACGCCGAGGGGGAGCGGAAAGGCGGGGAGCGTCGGATTGAGCTGGTCGAGCCGGAAGGTGCACCGCTCGGCGACGGCGAGCGTGGCGCGCACGCCGTCGAGGTTCCCGCGCCACCGCCGCGCGATCTGCGCGGGGCTCTTGAGGTACCACTCGGCGTTGGGTCGCAGGCGCGTGCCCATCGCGTCGAGCGTCTTGTCGTGCCGCAATGACGACAGCACGTCGTGTACGATGCGGTCGCGCGCGCGCGCGTAGTGCACGTCGTTCGTGACGACCCACGGCACGTCGAGCGCGCGGGCGAGCTCGATGAGGCGCGCGGTGGTGACGCGCTCTTCCGGGAGCCCATGGTCCCAGCACTCGATCGCGACGCGGCGGTCGAAGATGTCGAGCAACGTGGCGGCGGCCTCGCACGCGGCGTCCGTCTCACCGCGCGACGCGAGCGACGCGACCCAGCCGCGCGGACAGCCGGTGAGCGCGAAGAGACCGGCTGCGTGCGCCGCGATCTGGTCGAGCGTGACGCGCGGCGAGCCGCGGTGCGTCACGTCCTCGCGTGCGAGCGTGACGAGCGTCGAGAGGTTGGCGTAGCCGTCACGCGATTCGGCGAGGAGCGGCAGGTGAGTGACGAGCGGCTCGTCGCCGGTGGTGGCGCATGGGATGACGACGGTGAGCTCCGCCCCGATGATTGCCGGCAGCTCCACCTCGCGCGCCGCCGTCGCGAAGCGGACGATGCCTCCGAGCTCGTCGTGATCGGTGATCGCGAGCGAAGAGAGCCCGAGCTCCTTGGCGCGCGCGACGAGCGGCTCGGGGAGCGCGGCGCCGTCGAGGAGGGAGAAGGCGGTGTGAGCGTGGAGCTCGGCGTATCTCATGCGCGGGTGCGCGGGTGCGCGGGTGCGCGGGTGCGGCACTGCCCGATGCGTGGCACGCGAGGCTCGACGCGCCTGTACCAGGGGATTCCCGGCGGTACGCAGTACCGGGTACGAGGTACGGAGT
>DATFOL010000497.1:0-9938 GCA_035265545.1 Gemmatimonadaceae bacterium
CAGGGATTCTTCCTGCACCGGCCGCAGTCGGCATCCAGCCCGATCGCGACGGCGGCGAGCGCGTAGCTGGTCGGGCCGCTCGGCGCATGATGGCTCAGCGCATGATGGCTCAGCGCATCAGCGACGCGACCAGCTCGAACGACCGCTCGGCAGCACCGAGTCCCGCGCGCACCACCCCGCGCGCCGCGTCGCCGGCGGCGCGACGCGCGGGATCGTCCTCCAACCATGCGGTGAGCACCGCTTCAAGGGAGGTCGTATCGGACGCGGTGGCGGCCGCGCGAGCTTCGAGCAACAGTCCCGCGTCGCGGCTGTTCGCGTGGCGTGGGCCGAAGACGACTGGTACGCCGAACGCCGCCGGTTCGAGCACCGAGTGCAACCCCGCGGCGTGGAAGCCGCCGCCGACGAACGCCAGGTCCGCAAGAGCGTAGAGATCGCCGAGCACACCAACGCGATCCACGAGGACAACATCGGCCTCGGCGGCGTTCGCGCCGCCAAGCCGGGCGCACGTGAGGCCCGACAGCTCGCACCATCGCTCGATCGGACCGAGATGCGTCGCCGTCGGTTCGTGGGGCGCGACGATCACCCGCATCTCGCGGTGTCCCTCCTGGATTCGGCGCCAGGCTTCGAGCAGATGTCGCTCGTCGGCCGGCCAGGTCGATCCGGCGACGAGCGTCGGTCGTTCGCTGCGAAGCGGCGCGAGAAGCGGTGCATCCAGCTTCGCGGCCTCGGCGCGCGCCCAGACCTGATCGTAGCGTGTGTCGCCGGTGACGCTGATGCGCTCGGCCGGCACTCCGAGCGCGACGAGGCGCTCGGCGTCCTCCTCGCTGATCGCGCCGACGCGGTCCAGCCGCGCGTACGCATCCCTGAGCAGCGCCGTCGCGAGGCCGCGAACACGTGAGGAGCCGCGTGCGAGCGTCGCGCTGATCAGCCCCAGGCGAACTCCTCGAGCCGCTGCCTCACGAGCGATCGTCGGCCAGACGTCCAGCTTGCTGAACACCAGTGCCGTCGGCGCGAGGGCGGTCAACGCGGCGCGCGCGTCGCCGGTAGCGTCGAAGGGCAGGACGTCGCGGAAGTCGACGTCGAGCGACTGGGCAAACCGTTCGGCGCTGGGCGAGAAGTAGGTGTACGCGAGCTGCGCGCGCGGCAGGCGCACGCGCGCGAGCTCGAGGACTGGGCGCGCCTGCAACCCCTCGCCGACGCTCGGCGCGTGCATCCAGAGCAGCGGCCGGTCCTGCTGCCGGGCGAACGACGCATATCGCGTTCGCACGCCTCGTCGAGCGGCGAAGCTGCGCAGCACCTTGCCGCCCGACGCCGGAGCCACGGATGCCACGGCCCGCGCGAGCAGCGCGGCGCCCTCGTAGCCGATGCGGAGGGGAAGGATCACGCGCCTCCGCCGTCCAGCGTCAGCGCGGTGCTGGCTGAGGTGCCGCCTGGGGTGCCGCCTTCAGCTTGGCAAGTGCCTGTTCGATCGCGACACGGAAGGTGTCGACCGGGTAGGCGCCGGCGAGCGCCCGTTCACCGACGAAGAATGTCGGCGTCGATTCCACGCCGGCCTGTTTGCTACGATCGCGGTCGGCCTCGATCAGCTTCGCGGTAGCGTGGCTGGTCATGCACTTATCCCACCCCTTGAGCTCCACCCCGGCCGCACGGGCGAGCGAATCGAAGACGATGATCGGCGTCTTCGACTCGGCCCACCTGCCCTGACTCTGGAAGAGGGAGCTATGGAGCTCCCAGAACTTCCCCTGGACGCCAGCGCACATCGCCGCCTCGGCAGCCAACTGCGCGTTCTTGTGGATCTTGGTGAGCGGGAAGTTGAGGTAGGCCATGCGAACCTTGCCCGTCTTCACGTACTCCTGGTCGATCTTCGCGAATGTCTCGTCGTGCCACTGCTTGCAGAACGGGCACTGGAAGTCGCTGATCTCCACGAGCCAGACAGGCGCCGTTTCGGCACCGCGGATTCGCGCCAAGTCGGCCCGCTTGCTCACGGAGTCGTTGAGCCCTGAGAGGCCCGTCGCTGCGGGCGCGACGTCGCCCTGAGACGACGTCACCTGACGTGCATCGGCGGCCGGCGTCTCAGTACGTGAGCAGGCCGTGAGACCGACGATCGCGACGGTCGCGAAGATGCCTTGCAGGCGGGCGCGAGTGTAGTGCGACATAGGAGGCGTGGATAGTGGGCGAAGCTGCTTCAGAAAGGTAATTCGGACGGCATGAAGTGGTCGAGCCGAAGCGGACTGGCCCGCGGGTTGCCATCTTTTCGACTAGAATCTTCCGCCGTTATATCGCGTACGGTGGAACGTCCCTCACGCTCCGAGATGCTCTACCCCTATGCTGGCCGCGTGGCGCTGGTCGCTGCGGCCATGCTGTTCCAGAGCGGTCCGCAAATCCCGCCACCGAGCGGGCTCGTCAACGACTTCGCAAACGTGCTCCCGGCGGTCTCGGCCGCTCGGATGGAGCGCATCGCGCAGGACGTTCGAAACAAGTCGCAGGGCGAGATCGCGATCGTGACGCTCTCCGATCTGGGCGGCCGCCAGCCGAGTGAGGTGGCGCTGCGCATCGGGCGGGAGTGGAAGGTCGGCAACATGGCGGAGATCGGCGAGCGCTCGCGCAACGCGGGCGTCGTGATCCTGCTGGTGCCCAAGGAGACCTCCTCCGACGGGCGGGGGCACTGCCGCATCGAGACGGGGCAGGGGGCGGAAGGGTTCATCACCGACGCCACCTCGGGTGACATCTGTCGCGAGGCGACGCCCGCGTTCGCCAGGCGCGACTACGGAGGCGGGCTGGAGCTGGTCACCCTGCGCGTCGCGCAGCGCTACGCGCAGGAGTTCGGGTTCGCGCTCGACACGGCATTTGGCGCGCCGACGTACACGCAACGCCGCTCCACTGGTGCGGAGCGGCGAGGCGGTGGGATCAACCCGTTCGTGCTGTTGATCATCCTGTTCGTGGTGCTCTCGCTGCTCGGGGGCGGGCGACGGCGCGGGTGCCTCCCGATCTTCATCCCGTTCGGCGGTGGAGGGTTCGGAGGGGGAGGAGGCTGGGGCGGTGGCGGGTTTGGCGGCGGCGGCGGCGGAGGGTTCGGGGGGTTCGGCGGCGGTGGCGGGTTCAGTGGTGGTGGCGGCGGCTCCGACTGGTGAGCAGACATGGCGACGATGACACTCGATGAGTTGGTGACGCAGCTGCGCGCGGCCTACCGGGAGCGCCTCGCGTCGGTCGTGCTTTACGGATCGGCTGCCGGAGGCGACCACATCCCGAATCGGTCCGACTACAACGTCCTCGTACTGCTCGATTCGATCGACAGCACGCAGCTCGACAGCGCATCGGCGGTTGCCGCGTCGGCCGTCGCGCGCGCGTGGCGCGCGGCAGGCAATCCGCCACCGATGACGATGACCGTGGAGGAGTGGCGCCGGTCAGGCGACATCTTCCCGATGGAATACGCCGACATCCTGGAGCGGAACCGGGTGCTCCACGGCTCCCCGCCATTCGAGGGGATCAGCGTGGCGCCGGCCGATCTCCGGCTGCAGCTCGAGCAGCAGGTGATGGGCAAGCTCCTGCAACTCCGACAAGGCGCGCTCCTCGCCGGCACGGACGGCAAGCGTCAGACGGATCTGATCGCGGCGAGCCTGAGTACGATGATGGTGCTCTTCCGCGCCGTGCTACGACTGCACGGAGAACGACCGCCCGGCGACAACATCGCCACGGCGACGCGTGTGGGCGCGCTCGGCGGATTCGATCCCGCGCCGTTCGTCCGCGCGGTGCGTCACGTCCGTGGCGAAGCGCGTCTCGCGCCGACGGAATCGGGCCCGGTGCTGGGCAGTTACATCGCCGCCATCGAGCATCTCAGTCGACATCTCGATCGCTTCGCTCCGGCATGATGCGCTCCTTGCGTGATTTCCACGGCAATCTCACCGCAGCTCGCTCCACCCCGGACGCGCAGGGCGTTCGGAATGCATTCCGCGCCGGTATGGCCCGATTCCGGGCGAGGCGCGTCACGATCCCATCAGCCCATTCAGGAACGGCTCTCATGAAACGTCGCTGGCTTGCACTCGTGCTCCCGCTCGCGCTGAGCGCGTGCGGCTACAACAGAATTCAGTCGCTCGACGAGCAGGCGAACTCCGCGCAGGGACAGATCGAAGTCCAACTGCAGCGGCGCGCCGAGCTGATCCCCAACCTCGTGGCGACCGTCAAGGGGATGGCCAATCAGGAGCTCGCCGTGTTCGGCGAGGTCGCGCGGGCGCGGGGAGGATTGGTGAGCGCCGTACAGACGCGCGATCCCGAGCAGATGGCCCAGGCGAACGCCGCGGTCACGGGCGCGCTCGGCCGACTGATCGCCGTCGCCGAGAACTACCCGCAGTTGAAGAGCGATCAGGGCTTCCTGCGGCTGCAGGACGAGCTCTCGGGTACCGCCAACCGGATCGCCACCTCACAGACCGACTACAACGGCGCCGTGCGCGAGTACAATGCGTACATCCGCCAGTTCCCCGCTGTACTGACGGCGAAGATGACCGGCGCGAAAGAGAAGAAGTACTTCCAGGTCTCGACGCCGGAGAATCGCGCCAATCCGAACGTGGATTTCGGCACGCCTGGCACGCCGGCGACGAGTGCGCCGACCGGCACACCCGCGCCGGCGCCGGCACCAGCCGCACCCGCTGGCCCAGCACCCGCCCGGCCGTAATCGACGGGCAGCAGAGGAAAGCCGGCCGCTACGCGGCCGGCTTTTCTTTTGGGAAGAGCGGGTCGCCCTTCTGCACGCGCCACCCCGTCACGTCGACGGTCGGGAGCGTATGAAAGCGCTGAGCGCTGAGCGCGCGCGTGGCGCCGAGCTGCGTCCACAACGCTTGCGCCTTCTCGGGCATGAACGGCGCGACGAGCACCGCCTGCCGCGCGAGCTGGCGGATGAGCGACGCGAGCGTCGTCTCCAGCTCGGTGCGCAGCGCCGGATCCTTCGCCAGCTTCCACGGCGCCTGGCGGTCGACGTACTCGTTGCCCCGCACGACGCTCTGCCACACGATTCGCAGCGCTTCGTGAAGCAGAAAGCCGCGAGTGCCGTCCATCGCCTCGTGGTACTCGACGATGTCCGCTGCATCGCGCGCGTCGACGTCGGTGCGGGCACCGGCCGGCACGATCCCCTCGCAGTAGCGTTCGACCATCGCGATCACCCGGCTCGCGAGGTTACCCCACGCGTTGGCGAGATCGCTGTTGTAGCGGTCCTCGAATCGCTCCCACGAGAAGCTGCCGTCGGCGTCGAACGGCACCTCGCGCAGAAGGAAATAGCGGAAGGCGTCGGGACCGAAGCGGTCGATCGCCTCGTTGAGATCGAGCCGCACACCGGCCGACTTACTGAACCGCTCGCCGCCGAGCAGCACGAAGCCGTGACCCCAGACACGCTCGGGCAGCGGCAAGCCCGCCGACTGGAGCATCGCCGGCCAGATGATCGAGTGGAAGCGTGTGATGTCCTTCCCGACGATGTGCAGCTGCGCGGGCCATCGCTTCTCCCATGCGCCGTCGGGAAAGCCGGTGGCTGTGAGGTAGTTCGGCAGCGCCTCGAACCAGACGTACGTCGTCTGCGTCTCGCCGGATGACAACGGTTTGGGAAAGGGTATTCCCCACGCCAGCCGCGAGCGGCTCGCCGAGACGTCCTCCAACCCGCGATCGATCAGGGCGAGCAACTCATTGCGCCGGCTCTCGGGCTGCAGCGACTCGGGATGTTCGAGCAGCCGCGCACGCAGAAAGTCTGCGTACCGGCTCAGTCGGAAGAACCAGTTCCGCTCCTCGACCCACTCGAGCGTGCGGGTCGGATGAAGCACGCACTTGCCGTCGACGATCTCCGCGTCCTGCTTGAACGACTCGCAGCCCACGCAGTACCACCCTTCGTAGGCCTTCTCGTAGAAGTCCGTCGGGTTGTGCTCGAAGATGCGCTCGATCAGGGCGCGAACGCCCGCGCGATGCTGAGCGTCGGTGGTGCGGATGAATTGATCGTATGAGACACCGAGCCGCGCCCACATGCCGGCGAACCGCTCGGCCAGCGAGTCGACGAGCGCTTGTGGCGCGATCCCCTCTGCCTCCGCCGTCTGCTCGACCTTCTGCCCGTGCTCGTCCATCCCGACGAGGAAGTGGACATCGTCGCCTCGAAGGCGCCGATACCGGGCGATCGCGTCCGCGCCGATCTTCTCGTAGGCGTGGCCGAGGTGAGGATCGCCGTTCGCGTAATCGATCGCGGTGGTGAGGAAGTACGTGCTCACTAGTCCCCTTCGGAGGGTGCGCCTTCGTCCTCGGGAGCGCGCGTGCCCTCGCCGCCGCCAGGCCGGTTCCGGCGACCGCCTCGGCGACCACGCCTCCGCTGCGGGCGACGGCCATCGGGCGCCGGCCGCGGAGTCGGCCACTCCATGGTGACGTCCAGCGATGGGTCGATCGCCGCGCCAATGCCCGTGAGGTGATCGGGTGAGTGCTCCGTGTCGAGCGCCTCCTCGGGGGAGATCTCGTCGTCCTCGATCGTCTGCTCGGGCGTCGGCACGGCCGCTGCCAGCTCGGCGGCGGCGGCGGCGTGAGCCAGCGCCTGGGCGAGCGCGTCTCCCGCGGCCAGCATCTCCTCCCGGAGCGTCGCGAGTGGCAGGCTGCGCACCTCGCCGTCCAGGCCGCGCAGCGTGACGCGCTCACGGAAGATGTCGTTCGCGAGCACCTTCTCCTCGCCGCGCGACGTGCGCACCGGCTTTCCTTCCTTGGGGTACTTCTTGCGGCTCTGCACGTAGAACTCGTGCTCGTAGCGCAGGCAGCACATCAGCCGCCCGCACGCGCCGGAGATCTGCGACGGGTTCAGCGACAGACGCTGGTCCTTGGCGACGCCGAGGTTCACCGGACGCAATTCGGGCAGCCAGGACGCCGAACAGTACTGACGTCCACACCGCCCGATACCGTCGAGCCGCTTCGCCTCGTCACGGACGCCAATCTGCTTCAGCTCGATGCGGGTGCGGAACATCGACGCGAGCTCGCGCACCAGGGTGCGGAAGTCGACGCGCTTCTCGGCGGTGAAGTAGAAGGTGAGCTTCTTCCGGTCCCACTGCCATTCAGCGTCGGTGACCTTCATGACGAGCGCGTTCGCCTTCACGCGCTCCATCGCGCGACGGCGGGCGTCGTCGTCCTGTGCGCGCACCTCCTCGAGGCGGCGGACGTCGTCCGCGGTCGCCAGGCGCTTGGCGACGTGCGTCGGTGGCGCGCCGAGCAGGCCGTGCGGCACGTGCGCGGAGCGCTGCTCGGCCAGGAGGCCAGTGGCGTGCACGAGCCCGAGATCCTCGCCTCGGTCGGCGTCGACGATCACTGGCGCGCGCAGCGGCGGCTCGTCGGCCTCCCAGAGAAAGAACTCCTTCCGGTTCCCCTTGAACGCGACTTCGATCAGCTGGGACACGGTCATTCGAGGAACTGGCCCATACGCATGAATTTCTCGCGCCGGCGGCGCACGAGCTTGTCCGGCTTGAGCCGTCGGAGGTCGTCCAGCTGCTTGAGCAACGTCTGCTGCACGGCCGCCGCCGTGCCTTCGTGGTCGGCGTGACCACCTCCCGGTGGCTCCGGGATGATCTCGTCGATCACGCGCAGCTCGTACAGGTCGGGCGCCGTGATGCGTAGCGAGGTTGCCGCGCGCTCGCGGGTCTCCTGACTCTTCCCGTCCTTCCAGAGGATCGCTGCACAGCCCTCGACAGTGATCACCGAGTAGACGGCGTTCTCCAGCATGTTCACTCGATCGGCGACGCCGAGCGCCAGCGCGCCGCCCGAGCCGCCCTCACCGATCACGGTGGCGATGATCGGCACCTCCAAGCGGCTCATCTCGAACAGGTTGCGGGCAATCGCCTCGCTCTGCCCGCGCTCCTCCGCGCCGAGTCCCGCCCAGGCGCCGGGGGTGTCGATGAAGGTGATCACCGGGACATGGAACTTCTCGGCGAGCTTCATCAGGCGCAGCGCCTTCCGGTAGCCCTCGGGATGCGGCATCCCGAAGTTGCGCTTGAGGTTCTCCTTCGTGTCGCGGCCGCGCTGGTGACCGATCACCATCACCGTCTCACCATCGAGGCGCGCCCAGCCGCCCATGATCGCCGCGTCCTCGCGGAAGGCGCGGTCGCCGTGCAGCTCGATGAAGTCGGTGAAGCAGAGGCGCAGATAGTCGTCGGTGAGGGGCCGCCTGTTACTGCGCGCGACCTGCACCCGCTGCAGCGGCGTGAGGTTACGATAGATCTCCTCGCGCAGCTCGACGAGCTTCCGCTCGAGCGGGACGATCTCCTCCACCACGTTGAGCCGACGCTCGTCGGCGAGCTTCTTCAACTCGTCGATCTGCTTCTCCAGCTCGACGATCGGCTTCTCGAACTCCAGGTTCGCAGTCGCCATCCGATTCAGCTCCCGCGCACGAGACGGACCCGGTCGTTGCCGAGCAGGGCCCGCAGGTCGGTCAAGGCAGCTTGCGTCGCCGCCAGTTTGAGTGAGCGCGAACGCAGCCGCGCCCGCACTCCATTTCCATCGCTCCACCGGAGCTCGAGCGGCGGCGCTCCCGTGTGGGCGGTCGCGTGGGCATCGATCACCGCCCGCACGTCCGCCATCGCCTCGGGCGCCAGCGACTCGCCCAGTTGCAACTCGATCGCGATCGAGACCTGTCCGTTCAGCCGCAGCTCGGCGAACGGAGTCACCGACTCCACGATGAACGTCGGGCTGTCGGCGTCCTGGTCCCGTTTGGAGTAGCCTCCCTTCATGAGCACGGGCACGTCGCCGCGGATCCGGTCGGCCAACAGACCCCAGCTCTCCGGGAACACCAGGACCTCGGAAGATCCCGAGAAATCCTCGACTGTCAACCGGGCGAACTCCGCGCCCGAGCGCTTGCTGATCTGGCGCTTCACCGACGTCACCACCACGCCGAGCGCCATCGGCTCGGGCATCCACTTCCCGAGTTGACTCACGGTGTGAGTGGCGAACAGCTCGCACTCGACGCGGAACGGCTCCAGCGGATGTCCGCTGATGTAGAAGCCGAGGATCTCCTTCTCTCGCGACAGCCGCTCGGCCTCGGCCATCGGCGCGACGTTCGGCAGCACGCGCGGCGCTTGTGATGAAGCAGCTCCCTGTTCGGTCGGTAGACCGAACAGGGATACCTGGCCCATGGCCTTCTCCTGCTGCTTGAGCGAGGCCTCCTGCATCGCCGAGTCGAGGGCAGACCAGTACTGGGCGCGATGTCCGCCGAGCCCGTCGAGCGCGCCCGCGGCGATGAGCGCCTCGAACACGCGCTTGTTGCAGGCGCGCAGATCGATTCGCTCCGTGAAGTCGAAGAAAGTCGTGAACGGCTTCTCCTGGCGCGCGGCGAGAATCGAATCGATCGCGCCTCGGCCGACGTTACGGATCGCGCCGAGGCCGAAGCGGATCCGCTTCGCGTCGAGCACGGTGAACTTGTAGCCCGACTCGTTGACGTCGGGAGGGAGCACCTGGATCCCCATCTCGCGCGTCTCGTTGATGAACTTCACCACCGAGTCCGTGTCGCCGATGGACGACGAGAGGATCGCCGCCATGAAGTCGGCGGGGTAGTGCGCCTTGAGCCACGCCGTGTGCAGCGAGACGATCGAGTAGGCGACCGAGTGCGACTTGTTGAAGCCGTAGCGGCCGAACGTCTCGATCTGCCCCGCGAGCTCCTCGATGATCCGGCGGTCGTAACCGCGCGCGACCGACTTCTCGATGAACTTGCCGAGCTCCAGGCGAATGAGCTCCGCGTCCTTCTTGCCCACGGCCTTGCGCAGCACGTCCGCTTCGGCGAGCGAGATGCCGGCGAGCGTCTGCGCGAGACGCATCACCTGCTCCTGATAGGTGATGACGCCGTAGGTCGGCTCCAGGATCGGCTCGAGCTCCGGCAGCGCGTAGCTCACCGGCTCCTCGCCCCGCTTCCGCCGCTGATAGACCTTGTGCATGCCGGCGTCGAGCGGGCC
>DATFOL010000498.1:0-2002 GCA_035265545.1 Gemmatimonadaceae bacterium
GGCGCATTCATCGCCGTATGATCACGGTCGCCCATGGCGATGTGATCGGCCGCGGACTGCGCGGCGGCGAGCGCGGGCAGCGCGGCGATCGCGAACGCAACGGCGCCGATCGAGCGGCGCGGCAGCACGAAGGACACGAGCATGAGCAGGACTCCGGGATGCAGGTGAGCGAGCCGTCGTTCACGTGGAGTGTCCTCGATCCGGCGGGGAAGCCGCGGTCGAGGTCGGTGGCGTCGAACGGTCGTTCCATTGGTACCCCACGGGCCCGACAATGCTCGCGCTTCGACTGATCGAGCGGAAGCGGGACGGGGGGCGCGTCGAGTCGGGCGAGTTCCGCGCGCTGGCGAACGCCTACGCCACGGGCCACGTGCCCGACTACCAGATGGCGGCGTTCCTCATGGCGTGCTACCTCCGCGGTCTCGATCGCGGCGAGACGCACGCGCTCACCGAAGCGATGCTCCGCAGCGGGGACACGCTCGACCTGAGCGATCTCGACAAGCCGCGCATCGACAAGCACTCGACGGGCGGCGTGGGCGACAAGGTCTCGATCGTGCTCGCGCCGCTCGTGTCGTCGCTCGGCGTCGTCGTGCCGATGATGTCGGGGCGGGGCCTCGGACACACGGGCGGCACACTCGACAAGCTGGAGTCGATCCCGGGCTTCGAGACGCAGCTCACGCTCGCACAGGCGCGAGCACAGCTCGAGCAACTCGGATGCGCGCTGATCGGCCAGACCGACGAGATAGCTCCGGCCGACAAGAAGATGTACGCATTGCGTGATGCAACGGGAACGATCGAGTCCATCCCGCTCATCGCGGCCAGCATCATGAGCAAGAAGCTCGCAGAGGGGCTGACGGGGCTCGTGCTCGACGTGAAGCGCGGCTCGGGCGCGTTTCTTCCCGAGCTCGAGCGCGAGCTCGAGCTGGCGACGACGATGATCGAGCTCGGCGCCGATCACGGCTGTCCAGTCGTCGCGCTGCTCACGGCGATGGATCGCCCGCTCGGCCGCGCCTGCGGCAACGCACTCGAGATCGAGGAATCGATCGCCGCGCTGCGCGGCGAAGGCCCGCCCGACCTCATGGCCGTCACCTACGCGCTCGGCGCGGAGATGCTCGTGCTCGCTTACGCGGCGGCGGACGTCGATGCCGCGCGACGCATGATGGAGATCGCGATCGGCACCGGGCGCGCCGCGGAGCACTTTCAGAAGATCATCGAAGCGCAGGGTGGCAATCCGGCCGTGGTCGACGACCCGGCGCTTCTGCCGCAGGCCGCCGAGGTCGAGCTGTTCATTGCGCAGAAGCGCGGCTTCGTCGCGCGCATCGAGCCGCGTGCGGTGGGTCGTGGAGTGACCGCGCTCGGAGGTGGACGCACGACGATGGAAGACAAGCTGGATCTCTCGGTAGGCTTCGTGATCTCGGCCCGACCCGGCGATTGGGTGGAGCAGGGCGAGCCGCTCGCGACGATCTTCGCGCGCGACCGCTCCGGCGTGGACGTCGGGCGCTCGGCGCTGCGCACGGCGATCACGATCGCCGACGAGGCCGATCCGCCGCTTCCGCTCGTGTCGCACCGCGTCACGAGCGCGGGCGTCGAGCTACTGGTCGGGCGCTGACCTTGCATGCCTCGTCCGAGGCGCGCAGCGTTGAACGAACGCTGCGTCACTCGTAAACTCGATACCGCGTACGATGCCGCCCAAGATCGCCAAGCTCGCCGGACTCGGCGCGTTCGCCGCCTGCGCCGGGATCGCCGCCCTGTTCCTGCTCTTCGTCTACGGCACGCGACCCACGGAGTCGGCCGGGATGGACGGTACGATGCGCTTTCTGTCCTGGCTGAGCGTCGCCGGCGTGCTGCTGGCGCTCCTCGGCGTGCACGTCCTGGTCGGCCGGCGGCTGCTCTCCCTTGCGCGCGGCGACCGGCCGTCCGCCTGAGCTAGCGTCCCGTCTGGGCGGGCGGCCGCGGGCGACCGAACACCTGCACGTGGTACGTTCGGCCCGTCTTCGAGCGGGCC
>DATFOL010000499.1:0-8194 GCA_035265545.1 Gemmatimonadaceae bacterium
AGAGGGGCTAGTCAGACCACTCGCCAGACCCACGGGACCTCCCGGCCGCTCAGTTCGAGGCGGCCGTTTTTTACAGCAGCCTCAACGAGCCACGACCACAGCTCGACGACCTTTCACCGAGGCACCACCATGAGCACGACCACCGAACCTGCTTCCCCGACCGTCGCCGAGAAGGGCTACGTCAATCCCGACGTCCTGGTCACCACCGAATGGGTGGCACAGCACCTGAACGACCCCAAGGTGCGCATCCTCGAGAGCGACGAGGACGTGCTGCTCTACGATCTCGGCCACATCCCGAATGCGCAGAAGATCGACTGGCACACGGACCTGAACGATTCGCTCGTCCGCGACTACGTGTCGAAGGAGCAGTTCCAGGCGCTGCTGCGCCGCCTCGGCATCGACGACTCGACGACGGTGGTGTTCTACGGCGACAAGAGCAACTGGTGGGCGACGTACGCGTTCTGGGTGTTCCAGCTGTTCGGCTTCACGAACACGAAGATCGTCGACGGCGGACGCGCGAAGTGGGAGCAGGAGGGTCGTCCGTTCTCGACCGAGGTGCCGAAGTTCCCGGAGACCCAGTACGTCGCCAAGGAGCGCGACGACTCGAAGATCCGCGCGTTCAAGGAAGAGACGCTCGCGCACAGCAAGGCGAAGAAGCCCCTCATCGACGTGCGGTCGCCGGACGAGTTCAGCGGCAAGAAGACGCACATGCCCGAGTACCCGCAGGAAGGCGTGTTGCGCGGCGGGCACATCCCGGGCGCGAAGAGCGTTCCCTGGGCCCGTGCAGCGAACCCGGACGGCACGTTCAAGACGGCGGACGAGCTGCGTTCCATCTATGAAGGTGAGGCGGGTCTCAAGAAGGGAGATGACGTGGTGGCGTACTGCCGCATCGGCGAGCGGTCGAGCCACACGTGGTTCGTGCTCACCTACCTGCTCGGCTATGACAAGGTGCGCAACTACGATGGCAGCTGGACGGAGTGGGGCAACTCGGTCCGCCTCCCGGTCGAGAAGTAGGCAATGAGCTCGTCGCCTCGATCCCGTAGCACGTGCTTCGCCGCGCGCTGTCCACGCGCCACCTCCCTCCGGGGGTGGCGCGCATGAGACGGCGTGCGGTGGTGCGCGTGCCGGGATCGACGGCGAACCTCGGCGCAGGGTTCGACTGCGTCGGCGCCGCGGTGGATCGCTGCCTCACGGCCTCCGTCGTGGTGCAGCCCGACCCGGGTGCCGGGACGGTGATCCAGCGTGGCGGCGCACTGGCGGGGCTCGACGTGCCGACCGAGGAGGACTGGATCGTCGTGGGACTCCGCGCGGCGTGCAAGGCGGCCGGCCGCGCCGCGCCGCGTGCGCTGCGCATCCGCGTGAGCTCCAACATCCCCGTCGCGCGCGGGCTCGGCTCTTCGGCCGCGGCGGTGGTGGCCGGCGCGGTGGCAGCCACTGGCATCTGCGGCTTCTCGCTGACCGATACGCAGCTGCTCGACGCGTGCGCCGAGGTCGAGGGACATCCCGACAACGTGGCAGCCGCGATCCACGGTGGGTTCGTGCTCGCGGTGCCGGGCGCGCCGACGCGCGTGGTTCCACTGGCGGTCGCGCGCGGGCTGACGCTGGTGTTCGCGGTGCCGGACTTCGAGGTGACGACGCGCGAGGCCCGGGCCGTGCTGCCGCGCGAGCTGCCGCATCAGACTGCATCCCGCGCGGCGGCACTGAGCGCGGCGCTGGTGCACGGGCTCGCGACGGGCGACGGCGACACGCTCCGCGTCGCGCTCCACGACGTGTTGCACGTGCCGTATCGGCGCTCGCTGATCCACGGCTACGATCAGGTATGCGCCGCGGCGGTGTCCGCCGGTGCGCTCGGTGCGACGCTGAGCGGCTCGGGGTCGACGCTCGTGGCCGCGGTGCCGGAGCGGCAGGCCCCCGCGGTGGCGGAGGCGATGCGTGCCGCCTGGCAGCAGCACGGCGTCGAGGCCGACACCTTCGTGAACCCGGCACAGGTCGAGGGGCGCAGCCTCGTCGTGCATCACGACTGCGAGGACGCTCCGGCCACCGCGGGGGCGGCGTAACCCACACGATGCTGCGCAGCGCACCAGAGACGCACACGCTTTCTTCCTTCTCCTTCGGAGATTCGTCATGGCGGTAACGCTTTTTCTACCCACGGTCCTGGCCAAGCTGGCTGACGGACGCGAGATCGAATCGAACGGCAAGACGGTGGGCGCCGTGGTGGCCGACGTGGCCACGCGGTACCCGAACCTCGCCCCACGACTGCGCGACGATACGGGGCAGCCGTATCCGTTCGTCACGTTCTACCTGAACGACGAAGACATCCGGTTCAATGGTGGCTTCGACGCGCCGGTGAGCGACGGCGACGAGCTCACCGTCGTGCCGGCGATCGCGGGGGGCTGACCGCATGGCCACCGCCACGGCGCCGCTCGCGACGCAGCTGGAGGAGCTCTCGTCGGACGAGATCCTCCGCTACAGCCGGCATCTCATCCTGCCCGAGGTCGCGCTCGAGGGACAGCAGCGACTCAAGGCGAGCCGCGTGCTGCTCATCGGCGCGGGGGGGCTCGGCTCGCCGCTCGCGCTGTACCTCGCGGCGGCAGGGGTAGGGACGATCGGACTCGTGGACTTCGACGTCGTGGACGTGACGAACCTGCAGCGCCAGATCGTGCACGGCTCCAAGGACGTGGGCCGACCGAAGCTCGAGTCGGCGCGCGACCGGTTGAAGGACATGAACCCGCACGTGCACGTCGAGGGATACGAGACGCGGCTGACGAGCGAGAACGCGCTCGAGATCGTCCGCGACTACGACATCGTGATCGACGGCACGGACAACTTCGCGACGCGCTATCTGACCAACGACGCCTGCGTGATCCTCGGCAAGCCGAACGTGTACGGCAGCATCTACCGGTTCGAGGGGCAGTCGTCGGTGTTCGCGACGGAGGACGGGCCGTGCTATCGCTGCCTCTTCCCCGAACCACCACCGCCAGGCCTCGTGCCGAGCTGCGCAGAGGGAGGGGTGCTCGGCGTGCTGCCTGGTCTCGTCGGCACGATCCAGGCGACCGAGGGGATCAAGCTGCTGCTCGGGATCGGTGAGCCGCTCATCGGCCGGCTGCTCCTGATCGACGCATTGTCGATGCAGTTCCGCACGATGAAGCTGCGCAAGAACCCCGAGTGCCCGGCGTGCGGCACGCACGAGATCCGCGAGCTGATCGACTACGACCAGTTCTGCGGCATCGGCGGCGATCCGCTGCAGGACCCGCACGGCATCCCGGAGATCACACCGGCGGAGCTGGCGAAGAAGCAGGAGCGCCGCGACGACTTCGACCTGATCGACGTACGCGAGCCGCACGAGTGGGCGATCGCGAAGATCCCTGGGGCGCGGCTCGTACCGCTCGCCACGTTCACGGAGTCGCTCTCCTCGTTCGACAGTGCGCGCGACATCGTCGTAACGTGCAAGATGGGCGGTCGCAGCGCGAAGGCGGTGCGGCAGCTGCAAGCGGCGGGGTTCAAGAAGGTCTGGAACCTCGCCGGCGGCATCCTCCGATGGAGCGACGACGTCGATCCGACCGTTCCGAAGTACTGAACGGCAGTGACTCGGTGACTCAGTGACTCGGTTCTTCCGTTCCTCAGCCTTTCTGTTTCTCGACGCCAGTCTCACGCAATGACCTCGATTCTTCCCGAAGCCAGTCCGAGCCACGACGCACCGACCGCGGCCGGGCTGCGACCATTTCCTCAGCGTTGCAAGCTGTGCGGCGCCGAGAACGAGGCGGCACCGGTGGCGATCTGCGAGAACTGCCTCGGTCCGCTCGAGCCGCTGTATCCGGCGTCGCGCCGACTGCCCGACCGTGCGACGATCGCAGCGCGGCCGCAATCGCTCTGGCGCTATCGCGAATGGCTGCCGTTCGAGGGAGATCCGGTGGCTTCGCTCGACACCGGCTTCTCACCGCTGATCGACGCGCCGCGGCTCGCCGACCGGCTCGGCGTGGCGCGCGTGTGGGTGAAGAACGACGCGGTGTCGCATCCGTCGCTCTCGTTCAAGGATCGCGTCGTCTCGACGGCGATCAACGCGGCGATCGCGTTCGGGCTCGACACGGTCGGCTGCGCGTCGACGGGCAACCTCGCGAACGCGGTGGCCGCGCACGCCGCACGCGCGGGGCTCGCGTCGTGGATCTTCATCCCCGAAGACCTCGAGATCGGCAAGGTGATCGGGACCGCGGTGTACGGTCCCAATCTCGTGCGCATCAAAGGGCACTACGACGACGTGAACCGGCTGTGCGCGCAGCTCGCCGACCGCTTCGGGTGGGGGATCGTCAACGTGAACCTGCGCGGCTACTACGGCGAGGGCTCGAAGACGATGGCGTTCGAGATCGCCGAGCAGCTCGGCTGGCGGCTGCCGAGTGCGGTGGTCGCGCCGATGGCGGGGGGCTCGCTCGTGACGAAGCTCGGCAAGGGCTTCAAGGAGTTCATCGACGCCGGCCTGGTGGACGGCGCGACGCCGCGGGTCTACGGCACGCAGGCTTCCGGGTGCGCGCCGATCGTTCGGCTGTTCGAGCGCGGCGACTCCACGCTGGTACCGGAGATCCCGAACACCATCGCACGCTCGATCGCGATCGGGAACCCGGCGGACGGCCCGTTCGCGGTGAAGGTGATGCGCGAGTCGGGCGGTCGCGGCCAGCACGTGAGCGATGAAGCGCTCGTCGCCGGAATCCGACTGCTCGCCGAAACGACGGGCGTGTTCACCGAGACCGCCGGTGGCGTGACCGTTGCAGGTGCACTCGCTCTCGCCGAGGCCGGGCACTTCCATTCCGACGACGAGATTGTATTGTGCATCACGGGGAACGGTTTGAAGACGACCGAAGCGATCAGTGACGTTTTGCCCGCTGCTCCGGTCGTAGCTCCAAAGGTTCGCGAAGTCGCCGCACTGGTGGCCGCGCGCACGGGTTCCTGAGGTTTCACGTCGCATCGCGCAGAATAGAGACATCGTGATGTCATCGTTCGTCCGCATGGCCATGTGTTGTCGCAGCGTGTGCTGTGGTCGCTCCCTCGAGAGCGCTCACGGTCGCCGCGCTGTGCTCACGAGCCCGTGTCCATGTTGACGACCGGCGACTGACCACACCGCACGCGCACCGCGGGCCCGCTCTCAGAGACGAGAGCGGGCCCGCTTTGCTTTGCTGCTCTTCGTCGACGCAAACCCCATTCGAGGAATCATCGATGTTCGTTGCACGCTACACCGCTCTCTCCTTCGCGCTTGGCGCGATGCTCTTATCCGGACGCACGACGGTGGCCCAGGCGCAGACCACGGCGCCAACGGAGACCACGCAGGCTGTCGCCGCCCCGAACGACACGACACACCGCACGGCGCCACAGGTGGCGCAGCAATCGTCCGCCACCGACCCCGAAGCGCGGATCCGCGCGCTCGAGGAGCGGCTCGCCACGCTCGAGAAGGCCGAGGCGAAGAGCAAGGCGACCGCGGCCGCAGCGCCGAGCGTCGCAGCGACGCGCGACGGCCTCACGGTACGCTCGGCGGACAACGCGTTCAGCTTCCGGCTCCGTGGCTACGTGCAATCCGACGCGCGCTTCTTCGGCGCGAAGGGGCCCGTCGCACCGGGCTCCAGCACGTTCCTGCTGCGCCGCGTGCGGCCGATCCTCGAGGCGACGGCGTACAAGTACTTCGCGCTCCGCCTGATGCCGGACTTCGGCGGCGGCCAGGTGGTGCTGTACGACGCGTACGCCGAGGCGAAGCCGAGCGCCGCGCTGAACCTGCGGGTCGGCAAGTTCAAGCCGCCGATCGGGCTGGAGCGCCTGCAGTCGGCGACGGACGTGCGGTTCATCGAGCGCGGCCTGCCGACGAGCCTCGTACCGAACCGCGACGTCGGCGTGCAGCTCTACGGCGATCTGGTGAACGCACGCGTGCAGTACCAGGTCGGCGCGTTCGACGGCGCTCCCGACGCGGCGAACCTCGACGGCGACGCGTCGACCGGGAAGGACATCGTCGGCCGCGTATTCTTCCGGCCGTTCGCGACCAACGCGACGGCGCCGGACCTCGGCTTCGGCATCGCCGGAAGCACGGGCACGGAGCAGGGTACGCTCACCGCGCCGGCGCTCGGCAGCTACCGCACGACGGGACAGCTCGCACTGTTCCGCTATCGCACCGACGGCACCGCGCCGAACACGGTGCTCGCCGATGGACGGCGGACGCGCGTGTCGCCGCAGGGCTATCTGTACGTCGGCCCCGTCGGCGTGCTCGCCGAGTACGTGCGGTCGACGCACAACGTGCGGCGCGCGACGACCGCCGCGGCGCTCACGAATCAGGCGTGGCAGGTGTCGGGTGGCTGGGTGCTGACCGGAGAGCGCGAGTCGTACACGAGCGTCACGCCCGACCATTCGCTGGACGGCTCGAAATCTGGCGGACTGGGCGCGCTGGAGCTCGTGGCGCGCTATGGCGTGCTGACGACCGACCCCGATGCCTTCCCGACGTTCGCCGATCCGGCGACGCAGCCACGGCGTGCTCGTGCCGCGGGCGTGGGCCTCAACTGGCGATTGACGCGCGGGTTGCTCTTCGCGGCCAACTACGAGCGTACGCAGCTCGACGGACCCGCGGAGGCGACGGCGCGATCGACCGAGCACGCGGTGCTCACTCGGCTGCAGCTCGGCTTCTGATGTCGATGCTCTTCGCGGGAATCGAACGGCGGAACGCGGACGTGAAGCGGCGATGTCGCGGAAACGGCCGGATGAACTGCAACTGAATGGGGAGCGGTGAGCATAGCTCGCTCGCCGCGACCCGAGTCACCAACGATACGCACGCGCTCCGGCGCGGCTCACATACTCGAACACACGACTCGACTCATGAAGAAGCTGAAGACCCTCGCTCGACTGACCCTCGCCCTCGCGCTCGTCGCGCCCATCGGCGGGACGGCCGCCGCGCAGGGGAAGGTCACGCTGCTCAACGTGTCGTACGACCCGACGCGTGAGCTGTACAAGGAGATCAACGCCACGTTCGCCCGGGAGTGGAAGCGCCGCACGGGGCAGGACGTGGAGATCAAGCAATCGCACGGCGGCTCCGGGGCGCAGGCGCGTGCTGTGATCGACGGCCTGGAGGCCGACGTCGTGACGCTCGGGCTCGCGTACGACATCGATGCGATCGCGTCCCGCGCCAAGACGATTCCCGCCGACTGGCAGCGGAAGCTCCCACACAACAGCACGCCGTTCGCATCGACGGTGGTGTTCCTGGTGCGCAAGGGGAACCCGAAGGGGATCAAGGACTGGAACGACCTGATTCGTTCCGACGTGCAGGTGATCTCGTCCAACCCGAAGACGTCCGGCGGCGGGCGGTGGGCCTACCTCGCAGCGTACGGTTATGCGCTGCAGAAGGGGGGCGAGGCCGCGGCTCGTGACTACATCACGAAGTTGTATCGCAACGTGCCGGTACTGGACGCGGGAGCGCGCGGGTCGACGACGACGTTCGTCGAGCGCGGCATCGGCGACGTGCTGATCGCATGGGAGAACGAGGCACTGCTCTCCGCGAAGCAGCTGGGGCCGGACAAGTTCGACATCGTGCTCCCGTCGGTGAGCATCCTGGCCGAGCCACCGGTGGCGGTGAACGAGGCCGTGGCGCAGAAGCACAGCACGACGAAGGTGGCACGCGCCTACCTCGAGTACCTCTACACCGAGCAGGCGCAGGCAATCGCCGCGAAGCACTACTTCCGTCCGACGGGTCCGAAGTCGCTGGCCAAGTTCGGTGGAACGTTCCCGAAGGTGCCGCAGTTCACCGTCGACAAGCTGTTCGGCGGATGGACCGCGACGCAGAAGACCCACTTCGACGACGGCGGCGTTTTCGACCAGATCTACTCGGTGGCGAAGCGATGACGGCACCGCCGCTCGTCCGTCCGTCCGGCAAGGTGCTGCGTGGGCGCTCCGTGCTGCCCGGGGTGCGCGTCACCCTGGGCTTCACGCTCGCCTACCTGATCTTTCTCGTGATCGTTCCTCTGTCCACGCTATTCGTCCGAACGGGACGCATGGGATGGGGGGCGTTCTGGGATGCGGCGCTGTCACCGCGCGCGCTAGCGGCCTACAAGCTGAGCGTTGGCGCCTCGGTGACCGCGGCGCTCGTGAATGGCGTGTTCGGACTGCTCGTCGCGTGGGTGCTCACTCGATACCGGTTCGTCGGCCGGTCGATCGCCGACGCGCTGGTGGACCTGCC
>DATFOL010000500.1:0-41465 GCA_035265545.1 Gemmatimonadaceae bacterium
GTGCCGGCAGCCGTACAGGTTGTCGAACTTCGACTTCGTCACCGAGTCGTTCACGTTGATCGCCGGAAAGCGCAGCGTGCCGGCGTTCATCATCTCGTACAGGCGGTGCACGCCGGTGGTCGTCTCCTCCGACACGCCGCGAATGCTCGCGATCACCTTCGTCCAACGACCGGGGTTGCGCGACGACTCGGCCCGCAGCAGGTCGAGGATGATTCCCCACTCCTCCGGCTCCTCGCTCTCGTTGAAGTCCGGGATGCGACCGGTCGCCTCGTACTCGGCGCCCTTGTGCACGAGCAGCGTCGCGTCGCCGCCGTCATCGAGAATGAGGTTCGGGCCGGTGCCGTCGGGCCACATCAGCGCCTGCTCGGTGCACCACCAGTACTCCTCGAGGGTCTCGCCCTTCCACGCGAACACGGGCACCCCCTTCGGGTTGTCGACCGTGCCGTCCTTGCCGACGGCGACCGCGGCCGCCGCGTGGTCCTGCGTCGAGAAGATGTTGCAGCTCACCCAGCGCACGTCGGCGCCGAGCTCGACGAGCGTCTCGATCAGGACGGCGGTCTGCACGGTCATGTGCAGCGAGCCCATGATCTTCGCACCGGTGAGCGGCTGCTTTCCCTTGTACTCGGCGCGGAGCGCCATCAGGCCGGGCATCTCCTGCTCGGCGAGACGGATCTCCTTGCGGCCGAACTCGGCCAGCGACAGGTCGGCCACCTTGAACGCGGGGCGGTCGAGCGCGGTATCGATCGTGGGACGGGTCGTTGTGGCCATGACGAAGATGATGAGTGGTGAGAAGTGGGTGATGATCCAAAGAGCTGGAACGCGAGTGTCAGAACTGACTCACTGAGTCACTGAGTCACTGAGTCACTGAGTCACTGAGTCACTGAGTCACCGACGAACTGCACGAGCGGTGAACAGGGCAGGCCCCTTCGCCTGCGGATCGGGTGCGAGCGGGACGATGCGCGGCACAGCGAACCCGGCGCCTTCCAGCCAGCCGGAGATCTGCTCGGCCGAGAAGCCCAGCCAGAGATGCCCCATCGTCGCGCGATACTCCTCGCGCTCGTGCGGCTGCATGTCGACGACGAGCAGACAGCCACCGGGACGGAGCACGCGCGCCGCCTCGCGACAGACCGCCGCGGGATCGACGACGAAGTGCAGCACGAGCGAGAGCACGGCGACGTCGAGCGTCGCATCGTCGATCGGCAGCTCCTCGAGCCGGCCGCTCCGCACTTCGACGTTGTCGTGATGACCGACACGCTCGCGCGCCGCAGCGAGCATCGCCTCGGACTCGTCGACGGCGATCACGTGGGCGACGAATGGCGCGAGTGCGGCGGTCGTCTGTCCGGTGCCGCATCCGAGATCGCCGACGACGTACGGCGGGTCGAGTAGCGCGGCCAGCGGCGCGAGATCGGTGCGCGCACCATAGAGCTCCGCCCGCACCCGGCCCCACTGTCCCGCCGTCGACGAGAAGAACGCTTGCGACGCGGTGCGCCGCTCCTGCAGCAGGCGCTCGGCGCGCACGAGGTCCTGTCGCGCCGACGGCGTGGCCCCTACCTGGTCGCGCACGAGCTGCCAGAGCCCACGCGCCGAGGGATCGAGCTCCGATCGGGGCATGACATAGCGCCTGCTCGTCCCCTCGGCCCGGGCGGAGACCCAGCCCTCGTCGGAGAGCGTCTTGAGGTGCCGGCTCACGGTGCTCTGCGGCAGCTGCAGTGCGGCGCACAGCTCACCCACGGTGAGCTCGTGCCGGTCGAGCAGCAGCAACAACCGGCTCCGGGTGGGGTCGGCGAGCGCGCTGAGGCGGTCGAAGATGGGGCGGGCCTGTATCATCCGTATATCCGGATGAAAGGTTGCTCCACGGAGCGGGATAGTCAAGGGCTGCGAAGGCGCCGTTCGTCGGTTTCAACTCCTCAGTAGGCGGCCGGCCTCGGGACGCAAAAGTGTCCCGAGGCCGGCCGAGAACTGATGAACGTCAACGGACGAACGGCAGGGCAGAGCCCCGCGCTCGATTATCGCCTCTCCGTCTCCGACCTGCTCCACGCCGGCTGCGGCCCCGTAGGGGAGTCCTTTGCCGCCACTACCGGCACAGCAACCTGACATAATTGCGCCAATCGCGCCGAACCAAGTGACGCCCAGTCCTCAGGGACCTGATTCAGGCGTCGGCGGTCGGTCCCGTCCTCGCGCTCGAACACCAGCCAGCCGTTCCGGTACTGCGGATCCATCAGATGGGCTCGCGACGGGGGCGTCTCGACGTGCCACACTCGCCAGCGAATTCCCTCGGCATCGGCAAAGTCGACCAGTCCCATCGTCGTATCCTCCATCTATGCTCACGTCGCGGATCGCGGCGCCGTCGCCGCTCGCGCCATCGGGCGTGTAAGGGAGGCAAGTAACGTTCCGACTGTGCCTTGCATCACACCAAGCCTGCGACGCTTGAAGCATTTGCGCCCCGGTTCGGACCCCCCGCCGCGACTCCGCCGAGGGCGGCTCCCGCATTTGCTCGAACCGCGACCGCCGCGCAATATCGGCCCTCCCTCTGACCTCGCGGCTCGATGTCCCCACATGCTCACGACTTGCCGATCTCGAGGCGTGCCTTCGTCGCGTTCACCGCGTCGGCCGCTGCCACCGCCGGCACGCTCGGTTCGGCGGTCCCGCTGCTCGCCGCCCCAGCGTCGCGGGCGCTCCACCGACGACACCCGACGATCGATGCCTTCGACGCCTTCGACGTCGAGGAGCGGTCGGTCGCGGGGTGGCAGACGGCACTTGGCCGCGGCGAGCTGACTTCACGCCAGCTCGTCGAGCGATACCTGCAACGCATCGAGTCGCTCGACGGCAAGGGTCCGAGGTTGCGCGCGATGCTCGAGGCCAATCCCGACGCGCTCGCCGCCGCCGCCGCGCTCGACGCGGAACGCCGCGCCGGGAAGGTCCGTGGACCGCTGCACGGGATCCCGGTACTGGTGAAGGACAATGTCGACACAGCGGGCCGGATGCACACCACCGCGGGCTCCCAGGCGCTCGCCGATGATCGTCCGCAGCGCGACGCGTTCATCGTGGAGCGCCTTCACGCCGCAGGCGCGATCGTGCTCGGCAAGACGAACCTCAGCGAGTGGGCAAATTTCCGCTCAACGCACTCTTCGAGTGGGTGGTCCGCGCGTGGCGGTCAGGCGCGGAACCCGTACGCGCTCGATCGCACTCCGTCGGGCTCGAGCTCGGGCTCGGCCGTCGCCACCGCGGCGAACTATTGCACGGTGGCGGTCGGCACCGAGACCGACGGCTCGATCACCTCGCCCGCGGCGGCGTGCTCGCTGGTGGGGCTCAAGCCGACGGTCGGACTCGTGAGCCGCAGCGGCATCGTCCCGATCTCGCACACCCAGGATACCGCGGGCCCGATGTGTCGGTCCGTCGCCGACGCCGCCGTGCTGCTCGGCGCGCTCGCCGGAGAAGACCCGCGTGATTCGGCCACGCGCGGCGCTCGCGTTGCCGACTACGTGCAGGCACTCGACGCGAACGGATTGAAGGGCGCGCGCATCGGCGTGGCGCGCGAGAAGCTCACCGGCTACAGCGATGCGGCCGACGCCGCGTTCGAGCGAGCGCTCGCGGTGATGAAGGACCGCGGCGCCGTCATCGTCGATCCGGCGAACATCACGACGGTGGGCAAGTTCGGCGACGCCGAGTTCGACGTGCTCCTCTACGAGTTCAAGCCCGACCTCGCGCGCTACCTCGCGACGCGCCCACCCGGTGCGCGCGCACGCACGCTCGAGGATCTCATTGCGTACAACCGCGCGCACGCCGCCGTGGAGATGCCGTACTTCGGCCAGGAGATCTTCGAGATGTCGGCGAAGAAGGGCTCGCTCACGAGCCCCGGCTATAAGAAGGCGCTCGAGCATTGTCGCACCATGTCGCGCACCCAGGGACTCGATGCGACGTTCGCCAAACACCGCGTCGACGCGATCGTCGCCCCGACGTCGGGCCCCCCCTGGCTCATCGACCTCGTGAATGGCGACGCGGGGTCGGGAGGAAGCAGCACCACCCCATGCGCCGTCGCCGGCTACCCGGCCATCACCGTCCCGATGGGCTACGTCCGCGGCCTGCCACTCGGCATCACCTTCATGGGCCGCGCCTGGAGCGAGGCGACGTTGCTGAAGCTCGCGTACGCCTATGAGCAGGCGGCGAAGGTGAGGACGGCACCCGGGTTTGCGGCGACGGCGGAGCTGTAGGGACGGTGTGAGTTGGTTGGTTGGATCGTGGGCTGATGGGGGAACAGCGGTGAGTTGGTTGGTTGGATCGTGGGATGGTGCGAAACGGCCTCGGGACGCTCCTGCATCCCGAGGCCATTCCCCACGATCTCACCCTCCAACCAACTCACCAGCACGCGCGAAGCGCGCGCGCTCAATGCGCTCCCACCATCCCATCCGCCCCCGAAAGTCGCTCGACTCGATAGCCTCCGCGTCGTCGGTCACTGGCGTAGATCAGCGCGAAGATCACCGCCGCGATCAGCGCCAGCGGGACGCAATATCGGAACGACGTTCGGCCGCCGAAGTTCTCCGCTGGGCCGAGTAGCGCCGCGACTCGGTCGACGGCCGGGTCGGCGACCCCGGCGCCGGTGATGGCGCGCATCGCGTTCGCCGTCTCGATCGCGGGCAGCGGGCCGCTCGAGCCGGCCGCGATCACGCGGTCGGTCATGTCGATGCTGCGCTGCACGTCGGCGCGCTGATCTTCGTGCACCGTGGGCAGCTTCGCCCGCAGCGCGTTGCGCGCCGAGTCGAGCACCGACACCACCGCTGGCTGCTCGGCGATGAACCGCTCGTGCGCCTTCTCGTCGGCGATCTTGCCGAGCCACGGCGAGGTCACCAGCCCGACCACACCCATCCCGGCGCCCCCCAGCAGCGCCATGCCGAGCGCGCCGCTGCGCGGCACCCGCTCCGACACGAAGCCGAGCATCGTCGGCCAGATGAAGGTGATCCCGACGGCGAACACCGTCCCCGCGATGAACGCCGACGCGAAGGTCTCGGCGCGGCTGAGCATGAACAGCCCGAGCGCGACGAGGATCATCGAGCAGAACAGAATCCCCGTTGGTGAGAGCAGGCGGATGAGCGGCCCGGACACCTTCATGCGCATCACCGCCATCAGGCCACTGATCCACACCAGCACGAGGATGCCGGGGATGCCGCCCGACTGCAGCACGGCGGGGATCCAGCGGTTCGGTCCCAGCTCGATGCTCGCCGTGATGAACATCGTCGCCAGCATCAACAGGAACAGCGGCGACGTGAACGTCGATTTGAACATCTCGCCCGTCGACACGCCCGACGCCTGATTCTCCGTGGCCGGAAAGCGCTCGCGAAGCATCAGCACGATGTACACGGCAGCCGGGATGAGGATGAGCCCGAGCCGCACCTTCCACGAGGTGACACCGACCTGCGCGAGCCCGTAGCTGGCGAGGCCGCCGAGCACGATCCCGCCCGGCCACCACACGTGGAACTGGTTCAGGCGATGGACCTTCCGCTCCGGATACAGCGTCGCGACCAGCGGGTTGCAGACGGCTTCGATCAATCCGTTGCCCAGCGAGATGACGAGCGCACCGGTGAACAGCGACCAGAAGCCGGTCGCGGTGATCATGATCAGCACGCCGACGACGTGACAGACCATCGCGGCGCGCACGAGCACTTTCATGCCGAGCACGTCGCAGAGAGGGCCGAGCAGGAGGATCGAGATCGAGAAGCCCCAGATCGCGGCGCCTCCGATGTAGCCGACCTGCTGGTTGTCGAGGATGAACTGCGACTTGAGCGCGCCGAGAATGTCACCGATCACGGCGAATGCGACGGCGGACACGGCGAGCGCGCAGCACGAGGCGACGAAGAGTCGATCGCGGTGGATCCCCTCGAGCGACGCGGGCGGTGTGGATGAAGCGACGGATGCGGCCATCGGGCTTCCTCTCGGTGTGAGAACGAGCGGGTGAGCCGGGGGGTCGGCTCCTCCGCGGGGGCAAGCGATACGGTCAGTGCAGAGCCAGGCGGCGATCTGGCGCAAAAAGGGCGCGCAGAAACGACAGTCCTTCGCGCGCCAGCGAATCTGAGTCCGGCGCGAGCGGGCGCCAGATGGCGGCCGCCCGCGCGATGGCCTCGACACGGTCCGAGAAGGTCTCGATCACGACGCGGCCCGAATACCCGATCTCGTGCAGGGCGTCGGCGACGTCCTGCCAGGGCAGGGAGCCGGTGCCCGGCGTGCCACGGTCATTCTCGGCGACCTGGAGGTGCACGAGCCGCTGCCCCGCGGCCCGCAGGGCGTTGCCCACGTGCTTCTCCTCGATCCCGAGGTGGAACAGGTCGAGCGCCAGGCCAACGGCGGGATGGCCCACTCGATCGATCAGGTCGAGCGCCTGGGCCGTGGTGTTCAGGAAGCTGGTCTCGAACCGGTTGAGCGTCTCCACGCCCAGCACCACGCCGTGGTCGGAGGCGTGAGCACCGAGAGCGAGGAGGACGCGAGCGATCTCGTCCATGTCGCGCTCCCGTTCGTCGGCGCTTGATCGCCAGCACCGCCCGACGGCGGAATAGAACGGGCCGCACACCGCGGGCGAGCCAAGCGCCTGCGCGACCTCGATGCATGATCGGAGATAGCTGACTCCACGTTCGGCTTCACCGGGGATCAGCAGGTCGCGCCCTGGCCCGATCACGGCGCAGATCGACACCGCGAGGCCGTGGGCCCGCGCGAGCTCGCCCACGCGCCCCACGTCGAACTGGCCGATCTCCTCGACGGGAAGCTCGATGACGTCGAACCCGAGCTCGGCGATGTGCGGGAGCAACGTCTCGAGCACCGCCGTCGTTGCGGGCGACGTCCACACCCAGGTGCTCACGCCGATCTGCATCGGAGGCGCCGTCATCAGGGCTGCGGGATCGCGATGCGCTCACCGCCCCGCATCGCCGACTCGTGGGCGCAGACGCCCGTCATCGTCCAGTTGGCGGCGGTGGCCGCGTCCACGCGCGCGCCACGGCCGTCTCGAATGGCGCTCACGAACTCGTGCACGAGGTGCGGATGGGAGCCGCCGTGCCCACCGCCCTGGATGAACGACGTATGCTCGTGCTCCTCGTCGTACACGCCGACTTGCGTGAACGACGCGATCTCCTTCGGCAACAGCTTCCCGTAATCGGGGACCGGAACACGCTCGGCGTCCTCGAAGCCCGAGTAGATCACCGGCTGCTGGCCGATCGTCTGCTCCCACTCGAACGAGCGCTCGGTGCCGTACACGTCGAAGCTCTCGCGGTACTGGCGGATGGTGTCGAACAGCGAGCGGGTCACCTCGCACGCGAGGTCGGAGTCCTTGAGCTTCACCAGCGCGCTCTCCACCGCGAACGGCGAGCCGTATCGTGCGACGTACTCGTCACGGATGCGCCCCGAGCCGAAGCACACCACCGACTCGGCGCGTGCGTTCGCGAGTTGCAGCAGCGGACCGACGGCATGCGTCGCGTAGTGCATCGGCGGCATGCCATACCAGTACTCCGGCCAGCCGGGGAGGCTCATGTTCTGCTGGTGCGAGCCGCGAAGGAACTGGATCCTGCCCAGCTTGCCCGACGTCAGCATCTCCTGCGCGAACAGAAACTCACGCGTGTAGACGGCCGTCTCCATCATCATGTAGACCTTGCCGCTCCGCCGCTCCGCCTGGACGAGCTGCACGCACTCGTCCACCGTGGTGGCCATCGGCACCGTGCACGCCACGTGCTTGCCCGCGTTCAGCCCGGCGAGCGACATCGGCGCATGGGCAGCGATCGGGGTGTTGATGTGGACGGCGTCGACGTTCGGATCGCCGAGCAGCGCCTCGTAGCTCTCGAAGCGACGATCGACGCCGAACTGGTCGCCCACCTCGTTCAGCTTCTCAGGGGAGCGCTGACAGATCGCGTACAGCTCCGCGTCGGGATGACGCTGATAGATGGGAAGGAACTCCGCGCCGAATCCCAGCCCGACGACGGCGACTCTGATCTTGGCCATGAGCTCTCGGTGCGTGGTGCGTGCGGCGCCCGACCTCGGGCGCCGCGGCGTTATCGAGCGACCTTCATCGTGCCCTGCATGATCCGCCAGTGGCCCGGGAAGGTGCAGACGTACGGGTAGTCGCCGACCTGACGCGGCGCGACGAACTCCAGCGTCGTCGTCTGCTGCGGATCGACGAGCTTGGTGGACGTGATCACGTCCGGCGTGGGCGGGATGTAGTTCCGCTCCGCCGCGTCGGGCGTGCGCGCCATCGCGTCGGCGAGGGTACCCACCGCCTCCGTCGTCCCGGGCTTGATGACGACGAGGTTGTGCTGCATCTCGTCCGGGTTCGTGAGCGTGATCTTCACGCGCTGGCTCGGCTTCACGGTGAAGTTCTCCACCGAGAACTTCATCTGGCCGCGCACCACGCTCACCGCGAGCTCGAGCACCGGCTCGTTCGACGGGGGGTTCATCCAGTCGGGCATCTGCGCCGCCCGGGTCGGACGCGTGATCGGGCCGACCACGTCCTCCACGTACGCGCGGAGCAGCCGCTCCGCCACCGGGCGCAAACGTGGCGGCGCGGGGCGCGCCGCCGGCTCGGATGGTCCGCCGCTCCCACGTGCGGGCTGCACGGGTGGCGACGACTCCTCCTGCGCGAGCCGCTGCGCGAGCGCGCGATACGGCTCCGCCCCGATGTCGGCGGCGTACGCCTTGAGATATCCCGCGCGATGCTTCGCGGCCGCGACGTACACGGCCTGTGACAGCCATTCGTCCTGCTCCACGTCGGGCGCCTTGCCCATCGCGTACAGCTGCGCGCCAAGCTCCTCGGAGGCGGGGAGCTGCGTGAGCACGAGCACGGCGGCGAGCCGCGTCTTCGGATCGCGATCCTCGAACAGGCCCGCGGAGCGGAGCTCACCGAGCGTGGCCGCCGAGACGGGCAGCACCTGCACCGCCGCCTTGCGCACTCCCGCCGACGGATGACGCAGTGCGGCGATCGCCGCATCGGAAGCCTGCTTGCTCGATCCGTTCAGCTGGCCGAGCCCGTGCAGCGTCCACAGCGCATGCAATGCGCCCGGGTTGAGCCCGAGCTCGTCGGTGGAGCGATCGCGCGCGAGCGCGACGAGCTGCGGCGCGACGTCCGCGTTCGCGCGCTCGACGAGCAGGCGCTGTGCGGTGAGTCGCCAGAACAGGTTGTCGTTCCTGAGCGCGCGCACGAGCTCGTCCGGTCGATCCTTGCTGAGTGCCATCGGCCGCACCGTGGGCGCTCCGGCGTACACCACTCGGTAGATCCGGCCGTGCTTCTTGTCGCGCAGCGGGTTCTCGTACGCGTTGCCCTTGCCGTTCTGGAAGCCCGGCGGCGTCGGGTTGTGCTGGATGATGAAGTTGTACCAGTCGGCGACCCACACCGCCCCGTCGGGACCGACCTGCGCGTCCACGGGGCCGAACCACTCGTCATCGCTCGCGAGCAGGTTCCAGCCGTCCTTCTCGGCGAACCCCGCGCCCTTCGGCTCGAGGATCGCGCGGTGCAGCACGCGGCCCGTTGGCTCGCTCACGAAGGCAATGCGGTTCCAGTACTCCTTGGGATAGCTGCGCGCCGTGTAGAGGTTGAACCCCGCCGCTGCCGTGAAGCCGCCGAAGACGTCCACCTGCCGCACCTGCTTCGAGATCGGTGCCATGGCGTAATGGCCGTCGATCTTCGTGCTCCCCGCGCGCGGCGGCAGACCCTTCACGTCGCGCTGAAAGCGGTGCGGGACGGCGACGTACATCGCGTGGGTGTTGTTCGCCGTCGAGCCGAAGATCTCGTTCGTCTCGGAGAAGCCAAGTCCCCAGGTGTTGTTGGTGAAGCTCGCGACATGCTCCAGCGAGTCGTACGTCCCCGGGCGGAAGCGGTAGAGCGCCTGCCCGAAGCGCGTCGTGTCCCCGGCGGGGGTGACGGTGACGTAGTTGCTGTAGCCGACCGCGCCCCAGATGCGATTGTCGAAGCCGTAGCGAAGGTTGCTCGGGCCGGCATGGGTGTCGTTGACCCCCCAGCCGCCGAGCACCTTCTGCTTCACGTCGGCCCGGTCGTCGCCGTTCGTGTCCCTGAGAAAGAGGAAGTCGGGCTGATTGGCGACGATGATCCCGCCGTTGGAGAACACGATGCTCGTCGGGATGTTCAGTGAATCGGCGAAGACGGTGAACTTGTCGGCCTTGCCATCGCCGTTCGTGTCCTCGAGGATCTTGATGTGATCGCGGCCCGGCTGGCCGGGATGGATGTCGTTCGGGTAGTCCACCGTCTCGGCGACCCAGAGCCGGCCACGCTCGTCCCACGCCATCGCGATCGGCTTCACGATGTCGGGCTCCGAGGCGAACAGCTCGAGCCGGAAGCCGGGCGGCATCTGGATGTGCGTCATCGAGGCCGCCGGCGACAGCGCTTCCTGGAGCTTGAGCGGCGGGTTGCGGCGCTCGTAGTTCGGGATGCGGCTGCTCTCCTGATAGGCGAGCGGCGCGATCTTGTACTGCTCCCACTGGCCGCGCACGCGATCGCCCACCGCCCAGAGGATGCCGTTGCGCACGAGCGACTGGAATCCCTCCTGATTCCACGTCCGCTCGTCGTGGCCGTACGCCGTATAGAAGACGCGGCCCTGCCCCTCGTTCCGCACCCACGTCCACGCCTCGCGCCGGTTCCCGTCGACACGCTCCTGGAGCACGACGCGATCGGGGTTGTTGTTCTTGTGGACGTAGGTCTCGTCCCACGTCTCGAACGGCGTGAGGCCCTTCATCACGGGATGCTCGGGGCGCACGGTGACCGCGGTGAACGTCCCGGTACCGTGCGTATCGAACTGCCCGCCGATCATCCGGATGTACTCGGCCGAATTGCGGAAGCTGTGCGACGCGCAGTGAATCGGCAGGAAGCCCTTGCCCGACTGCACGAAGTCGAGCAGCGCTCTTGCCTGCGCGGGAGTGGCCGAGTCATGGTTGGCGTAGAGCAGCACCGCGTCGTACTTCGCGAGATTCTGCGGATTGAGATCGTTCGGGTTCGTGGTGTAGGAGAAGTTGATCCCGTCCTTCGCGAGTCCGGCCGCGAGGATCGGCGCGTACTTGTTCGACGGGTGATGCTCCGCGTCGTGACCGAGGAAGAGTACCTCGATCTTGCGCGGCGCCGTGGCGGAAAGCGCGACGGCGGCCGGGGCCGCGGGTGCCGGCGCGGGAGCGCCGCCCACCGCGCAGGCCATCGAGGCGAGCAGGGCCAGCAGGGGGAGTGTACCGATCCCCACGCGGGATGAGCGGCGCGGGAACGTGCGGCGTGCGTGCATGGGCCGTGGGTGGGGCACGGGAAGCGAACGTCGAGAGTGGATGGGTGAGTCCGGCCAGCCTGTGCAGGCGGCGGAGCGCAGCCTACGATATCGGCCAGCCGGACCATCGGGAAGATCGCGCGTGCTGACTACGCCCCGCGCACCAACGCCGTTGATCGTCGGGGAACGGTTTTCGCGCGAGAGCTCGCCACTCTCGTCCGATGAGGATCGCATGGTGATACCACCCATAGCGCACGGCGAAGCGCCACCGCCCGAGAAGAAGCGGAGCGAGCACGAGAGCTCGAAACAGTACGAGTCCGACGAGCGGCAGATCCGCGAAGCTCAGTCCCTCGATGCGAAGACCACGTACGAGGTCATTCGGCGCGAGGGGAAGCTCGAGCTGGCGCGCTCGAGTGATGCGCTCTTCTGGTCGGGGCTCGCCGCCGGTCTGTCGATGGGCCTCTCCTTCCTCGGCGAGGCGTTGCTTCGCGCCCACCTCCCCGAGGTACCCTGGCGCCACCTCGTCTCCAAGCTCGGCTACAGTTTCGGATTTCTCGTCGTCATCCTCGGCAGTCAGCAGCTGTTCACCGAGAACACGCTGACTCCGATGGTGCCGCTGCTCTCCGAGAAGTCGCGTGAGACGCTGCGCAACGTGCTCCGGCTCTGGGCGGTAGTCTTCGTCGCCAACCTGGTGGGCACGCTGCTCTTCGCGCTGGCGCTGGACCACCTCGCCATCGTCGAGCCCGAGACGAAGCGGGCCATGGGCGACATCGCGACCGATGCGATGCGCCACGACTGGTGGACGACGCTGGCCCGCGCGGTGGTCGCAGGTTGGCTCATCGCATTGCTCGTCTGGATGCTCCCGGGCGGCGAGAAGCACAAGTTCGCCGTGATCGTCATCATGAGTTGGCTCATCGGCGCGGGAGGGCTGGCGCACGTCATCGCCGGCTCGAGCGAGGTGTTCTACGCGGCGTCGCGCGGCGCGGCGACCTGGGCGCAGGCCGTGTTCGGATTCGTTGTGCCGTCGCTCCTCGGGAACATGCTCGGCGGGATCACCCTCGTCGCCGCGCTCAACCACGGGCAGGCCACGCCCAGCGAGTAGCGCTCTACCCTCAGCGCCGCGCGTCTTCCGCAGCGCTGGTGATGGCCGAGTCTCTGTACGCGTTCAGCCGAGCGTGCGCCGCGCCTGCGGCCGCGGCGTCGCCGATCCGCTCGGCGAGCCTTGCTTCCTCACGCAGCATCGCGGCCAGATAACGCGGCCAGTCGGTCATGTATGGGCGCCGCCGAACGGCGGCCAGCGCGCCAGCGTGATCGTCGAGGCGCTCGTGCAGCCGCGCGATCAGCAGTGGTGCGTACTGCGCCAGATCACCCACGACGTGTGGCGCCAGCACCAGCGAGTCCATCTGCCGCAGCCTGGTGCGTGCGTCTCGTGCGCGCACGAGCACGGCGTGCGCCGCGTCGAGCAGATCCGCGCACGCACGTGGTGCCGCGCTCACCACGAGGGTCGGAGCCTCGTCGACCGGATGCGTGCGCAGCGACTCGACTGCGCGGCGCACGCGTGCGGTGTCCCCCCGCGCGACGCTGCGCTGGCCCAGCACGCACACGTTCGCCGCCCACGTGCCGGACGAGGTCATTCCCGTGCTCGGATCGGCGCCGGTCAGGCTCGTCAGCTCGCGCGCCGCAACGGCGGCGGTGGTCGAGTCTCCTTCACCATACACGCCGTCGAGCACACGGAGCCGATCCGCGGCGCCCGACGATGGCTGCGCGCGCTCGAGCCGATCGATCGCCGCAAGGGCGTCGCCCATCCGTCCGCGCAGCATCGCCTGTGAATGCTCGGCGAGCAGCACGTCGATACGCTCGGACGT
This sequence comes from Gemmatimonadaceae bacterium, assembly GCA_035265545.1. Taxonomy (GTDB): domain Bacteria; phylum Gemmatimonadota; class Gemmatimonadetes; order Gemmatimonadales; family Gemmatimonadaceae; genus AG11. The sequence continues at coordinate 13,094 of DATFOL010000500.1, forward strand.
CCGCGATTCACGGGCGCCGAGCTGCTCGAGCGCCTCGGCGCCGTCGTCGAGCGCGACGCCGTCGTACTGACTGCTCATGGCGATGGCGCGCAGGTTCGCCCGCCCGAGCCGGAACATGGTATCGCGCAGCTGACGGAGCGCCGTGGCGTCCGAGCGAGCCACCGCACTGCGCCAGTGTGCGAATGGAGCGAAGGGACCGAGCGCCGCTGCGCCGTCGCCGTTCTCCATCGTCAGTGCGCCCCCCCCCATCGCCGAGAGCAGTCCGCGCGCGGGCGCATGGGGCGCCGCGGCGAGCGCGCGCTGGAGCGCCTCGGTCGACCGCGCACGCGACGAGGGAAGTGCCGCCAGCTCGCCATCGTGGAGGATTCGCGCACCGAGCGTGAACCAGAGATCCGCGTCCGCGGTCGGCGCGTCGAGGATGCGCTGCCACGCGGCCCGCTGCTCGCCTACCGTCGCTGGTGCCGGATACCGCGGGCCGATGTACGTCGAGAGCAGCAGACGGTCGCGCGCGCTCAGCGCCTCGCGATGCGCCCACGCCGTGCGCAGGTTGCGCCGGAGCTGCGCGACGTCGAACAGCCGATCCGCGAGCGTAGCGGCCTGCAGCGCCGCGAGTGCGAAGCTCGTGTCCCGGCGGAGCGCCAGATCGTACTGCCGCATCGCCGCGGTGTAGTCCAGCGCGCGCAGCGACGCCTGGCCAGCGAGGAACGCACGCAGCGCCGGGAGCGATCGCGTGGTCTGCAGCGCCAGACGCTCGTCCTCCCCCGCTTCCAGGGCGAGGAGCTGCCCTGCCAAGCGGTCGATCAGTCCGGTCAGCCCGTCGACCGCTCCCGCGATCGACGCCTCGGCGCTCACCTCGCCCGAGGGCACGACGAGCAGCGCGGCGCGCAGCATCACCCGCCCCGGCGTGCCGACGACGCTTCCCACCACGACGCGCTTCGCACCGAGTTGGGACGCCAGCTTGACGACCGTATCGCGCGGCACGTCCATCTCCTGGGTGAGCCCCGCAGCGCGCCAGGCGCCGAGCACCGCGCCGGCGTCGACCGAGCGTGCAGCGGTGTCGTCGGCGAGCCGCGTGGAGAGCAGCTCGACCATGCCGTCGCGAAGGTAGGCGAGCGACGGATCCGCCCCCGTGACTCGAAACGGCGCCACCACGACCCGTTGCGGCACGGACAGCCGCTCCACCACTGGGCCGGTATCACGTCGCGACCGTCCGATCACCACACCCACGCCAAGCAGCGTGAAGATCACGATCGACAGGATCGTCCAGCGCAGCCAGATGGGCAGCGACACCTCGGCCATCGGCCGCGACATCGTTCGTCGTGGCCACTCGGACGACGCGTGCTCGACGTCATGGTCGGCACGCAACGCGGGCACAGGGTTGGACGGTCCGACGACCGGCGTGACGACCGATGGGTCGTCGGCGCGATACGGCGCTGCAAAGGCACGATCGTCGGCGCGCTGCGTCGTGGCCTCATCGACCGGCTCCGTCGGTGGCGGGGACGTCTCACCCCCCTCCTCGGACGACGCGGCGATCTCGACCGTCGTGCCGGGCTCCCACGGCGCGGCGGCGCGCAGTTGCGTGGCCAGCGACTCCACCGCGGGGTCGGGCTCGAGCTCGAGCTCCTGATGCAGGAGTGTCGCATGGAGACGGGCCTGCTGGAGCGCTCCGGCGCGGTCCCCCGAGCGAGCCAGCGCGCTCATGAGCTTGGCGACGTTGGCGGAGTCGAGAGGTGCCAGCGAGGCGAGCCGCCGGCGCCACCCGACCGCGTCGCCGAGATCACCTGCTGACTCCGATCGCGTCGCAAGAGTCTCCAGCGCCCGAGCCGCCATCGACTGAAGGCGTTCGCGCTGAGCCGAGCTCCATTGGTCGAATTCAGGAGCGCCGGAGAGGAAGAACCCGTCGAGGAATGGCCCATCGTACAGCGCTACCGCGCGCTCGAGGTCGCCCAGTTCGACCCCCAGCTCGAACGCATGGACATCGCAGGCGAGCCGATCGAAGTCGAGCCGCACCGATGCGGCCGTCGCAATGAAGAGGTCGTCGCAGCGCAGCGCCCGGCGCGCGGCATACAGCGCCTGAGTCAATGAATGTCGGGCGCGTTCTTCCTCCGCATCGGCCCAAAGGAGGCCCAGCAGCTTCTCGCGGCTCAGCCCGGCATCACCCGCGACGGCCAGCGCGGCCAGCAACGCCAAGGTGCGTCGCTGGGTCGCGGCGCCACCGAGCGGACGTCCGGACTCGTCCGTGACGTGGGTTTCCCCAAGTGTATGCAGGCGAAGCACTTCAGGGAATCTGAGACCCGATTGAGAACTGGATGAGAGCCGTCTGAGGCCCGGCGCTTACCCTTGCCGTCGTTGCGCACCGTCATCGGTCGCGCGCTCGCATTCAACCCAAGCGGAACGTGCCATGCAAGCCGACGGAACGGCTGGGTCAGCCGTTTGCGTCGTGTCCTCACGGCCGGCGCAGGAGGAAAGCTCGATGCAGGACATCGGCAGAGATCAGGTCTTTTCGATCCGGCGGGGCGACTTGCACCGGGTCGCCGACCTCGTGCGACTTCGGATACCAGAGCAATCGGAAGAGCGACGGCGCATCGACCGCATGCAGCAGGTGCTGCTCGCGGCGGGGGAGATGAATCGCTCCCTCTCGACCTACCTCCATCACGCTCTCGTCGACTGTCACGGGACGACGGGCGCCGCCGACCTCGACGCGGACGCCGACGCGCTCGCCGACGCGATCGGCAGCTTCTCGGCGCACCTCGAGCAAATCACCAACGAGTACCGCATGGTCCCCGCCCCCGTCCCCACGTCCACCGCACCGGCTCCCGCCGATGCCGATACGATGCCGCGGCGCTCCCGGCGCCGCGACTCCCAGCCCACGGCGCGCGCTCGACGCGCTGGCTGACCCTAATGAGGAGCAGCATTCCCATGTCCATCTCCACCGATCCCGTGCTCATCGAGACGCCCGACCTGCATGCCGTCGCGGCCGCGCTGTGCTGCCGGTTCGGCGACGCCACGGCCGAGGCGTACCGCCTGACCACCTTGCGGGACGTGCTCGACGAGTCGCGCTCGCTCGCGCGGTCCCTGGACGAGTTCGCGCGTGCCGGCGGCGCGCACCTTCGCGGCGTGCACTGCACGGCCGACATGCACGTCGAGCTCGAGCGCCTCACCCAGCGCCTGGCCGCGTGGTCCGACGCCGTGTTCGCGGCCGCGGTTATTCAGCGCGAGTGGCAGGCGGGCGGCGACTGCGCGAAGGCGGCCGTCACCGGCGAGCACCGTGCGGTCGCGCCAAGCCTGCTCGACCGCGGGCCGTCGCCGGCCATGTTCCCGCTCCCCGCGTGACTGCTGCACGATGAAGCTCTCTCTGCGGTTCGTCCTCCCCCTGTTCGTCGTGCTGGCGCTGCTCGCGTCGGCTGCGATGCCGCTCGTCGACCGCCTGACCTTCCGCTGGTTCGTGAAGGATCTCGACCTCCGGGCGACCCTGATCGCGAACAGCGTCGAAGAGCGCGTGGGTCCGCTCGCCGCCGCGGGCGACCGGGTGGGTCTCCGGGCCTTCTTCTCTCGGCTCACGGAGGACGAGCGGCTCTACGCGGTGGGCGTGTGCTCGTCGGGAAGCACTCACCCGGACGGTACGGCGCCGATGCCCACCACAGTGCGCTGTGACGCACTGGACGCGTACCTGAAGTCCTCGGGGCAAGTCATCGACGACGCGCACGGCCCATTGCTCGTCTCGGCGCGCCGGATGGTCGTCGGCGCGGATTCGTCGAACGCGCTCGTGATCGTCCAGGACCTCAGCTTCGCCGCGCGGCGGAGCGAGGAGACGAAGGGGTATCTCTTCTACTTCTTCGTCGGGCTCGGCATCGTCGTCTCGGTGATCACCGTCGTGGTCGCGCAGTTGAGCTGGCGTGGCTGGGTGCAGGGAATGCGCGCGCTGATGCGCGGCGAGGGCCTGCTCCGTCCGGCCACCCGCTCGACCGGCTCGGAGCTCCAGCCGATCGCCGACGATCTGCGCATGCTGATCCGCGACCTCGAGGCCGAGCACCAGCAACGCGACGACGAGCGCCTCGCATGGAGCCCCCAGACGCTGCGCGAGATCCTGGGCCGCGAGCTGCGTGGCGCCGAAGTGATCGTCGTCTCCAACCGTGAGCCGTTCATCCACGTGCGCGAGCGCGGCGGTGTCGCGATCCAGCGCCCCGCGAGCGGTCTGGTGAGCGCGATGGAGCCGATCATGCGCGCCTGTTCGGGCACATGGATCGCCCATGGCAGCGGATCCGCGGATCGCGATGTCGTGGATTCGTCCGATCGCGTCGCCGCACCGGTCGAGGAGCCGGGCTACCAACTGCGGCGCGTGTGGCTCACCAAGGAGGAAGAAGAGGGCTACTACTACGGCTTCGCGAACGAAGGCCTCTGGCCCCTCTGCCACATCGCGCACGTGCGTCCGACGTTCCGCACGAGCGACTGGGGGTGCTACGAGCGCGCGAACCGGAAGTTCGCGAATGCAGTGGTCGAAGAAGCGCGCACCGCCGATCCGATCGTGCTGGTGCAGGACTACCATCTGGCACTGGCGCCGCGAATGATCCGCGAGCGGCTTCCCGACGCAACGATCATCACCTTCTGGCACATTCCCTGGCCCAACCCGGAAGCGTTCGCGATCTGCCCACAGCGCGAGCAACTGCTCGACGGGCTGCTTGGCAGCAGCATCCTCGGCTTCCATACCCAGTTCCACTGCAACAACTTCGTCGACACCGTCGACCGCCAGCTCGAGGCGCGCGTGGACCGCGAGACGTTCGGCGTGTCGTACCGCGGTGAACGCACGCTCGTGAAGCGATATCCGATCTCGGTCGCCTGGCCGCTCGACGACGGCCAGTCCGCAGAGCCCGCCCAGACGAGCCGCGCCCGGGTGCGCGAGCGGCTCACGCTGCCGGCGGACCAGGCCATCGGCGTCGGTGTGGATCGGCTCGACTATACCAAGGGACTCGAGGAGCGCTTCCGCGCGGTCGAGCGACTGCTCGAGCGGCAACCCGAGTGGATCGGACGCTTCACCTTCGTGCAGATCGCCGCGCCGACGCGCGGGCAGATCGAGCAGTACCAGTCGTACGCGGAGCGCGTGCACACGCTCGTCGAGCGCATCAACGAGCGGTTCGCCAATCGGCGCGCCCCGGCGATCGTGCTGCTCGCGCAACATCACGATGCGCACGAGGTCGTGGAATACTACCGCGCGGCCGATCTCTGCTTCGTGAGCAGCCTGCACGACGGCATGAACCTCGTCGCGAAGGAGTTCGTCGCCGCGCGGGACGACGATGCGGGCGTGCTGATCCTCAGCCAGTTCACGGGCGCGGCCCGCGAGCTACCCGAGGCGCTCGTCGTCAATCCGTACGACAGTGATCAGTGCGCGGAGGCACTCGACATTGCGCTGACGATGCCGCTGCGGATGCAGCGCGCCAGGATGCGCCTGATGCGCGGCCTGCTGCGCGAGTTCAACGTATATCGCTGGGCCGGCCGCATGTTGCTCGACGCAGCCGCGGTGCGCCGCCGCGAGCGCTTCACCGGCCGGGTGCCGGACCTGATCCGGCATACGAGGGCGCAAGACCGGGCAGGGAGAGTGGCGAGATGAACGGCGACTACGAGTACCGATCGACTACTTAACGACCACTGAAGTACCCAGTACTGGAGTACGAAGTCCCGAGACGCTAACGACTGCTCCCCGGAATGCACGGCGCGTCCCACTCCCGGGACGCGCTGTTGGTTTCGGCTTCTCCGGGTCGCGATGTCGAGGCGCATTCCGGAGGCGTCCGGCCGATACCGTGTACACAATACGTCCGTCGTACTCGGTACTTCTGTGGCAGTTCATTTCTGCTGAACCGCGTCGACCACGAGCACCCAATCCGCCCCGAACCCCTGCGACGGTGGCGTGAAGCGTTGGGTGCCCGTGTTCGCGAAGCGGCCGATCGGGAGATAGTCTCCCGAACGCGGGTTGAACCACTGCGCAGCGACGCTGTCGCCGGCGATCTTCTCCATCACGATCTCGAACGGCCGACCCTGTGCACTGTACACGAACGCGTATCCGTCGCCGCGCGTCGCCTGCACGTGATCCGCGCCGGTGAGCGTGTCCACGACGAGCGATTGATCGGGCACGCGCGAGAAGTAATCGCGTGACTCGATCAGCCGGCGCACCAGCGGCACCTGCGCCGCGCCGGGCCGATGAATCGCCTGATACCAGTACATCTGCGGGCCGTTGATCGGTGCGCGCCCGGGCGCGTACATCTGCCACACGGCATGGTTGCCATACGTGTGTCCCGCAGCCCCGGCGAACACGTCCCAGTATGCGCGCTGCCGCACGTGCGCGTCGAAGGACCAGCCGTTCTGGGCGGCGCGGAAGTCGAGCGGATGATCCTCGTAGAGTGGCTCACCGTCGAGCACGGGCTTCACCGGCGTCTTCGCGTAGTCGGCCGCAATCCGTCCCCAGCTTCGCGTCCCGGCGGCGAGGCCATGTCCAGTCTGCTGCATGTTGAAGTCGAGCCATGCATCGTCGTGGAATGCGGTGGACGAGGTGCACGCGCCGCAGGGATGGAAGGTCATCGTCACGCGGTCGTAGTCCTCCCGTCCGCTCGTGCCGATCGCGATCCCGCGCGCCATCGCTCGCCACACGTTCTCGACGCCCTCGGTGCGGCGATCACCGCCGAGCACCCAGATGATCGGATGCCCGGCATAGCGTCGACCGATGAAGCGGCCGTACGCCTCGGCCTTCGCCTCGTCGAACACCACGTCGGACGGACCCTGCGGGTTGGTCACCCACCGCCCCCAGCTCGGCAGCATCGCGACGTACAACCCGCGCCGCTCGGCCTCGCCCACGATGAAATCCACGTGGTCCCAGTAGTCGTACGCGGCCCGATTCGACGGGTCGCTGCCGGGCGTCGTCGCCGGCCGCGTCGGATCGCGGTCGACGAGCGGCAGGTCGCCATATGCGTTCGGTGTCGTGACCCCGTCGAGCTCCGCGAGCACCACGGCCTGGATCGCCGTGTATCCCTGATCGGCGCGGAGCTGGAGGTACCGAATTGCCTCCTCTCGCGACAGCCGGTGGAACAGCTCCCACGCCGTGTCGCCCATGTAGAAGAAGGGGCGCCCGTCTTCGGTGACGAGGAAGCGTCCGCTCTCGCTCACGCGAATCCTCGACAGTGGCCGACGACCGCGCTGCTGCGCATCGGCCGTCGCGGCGAGCCCGAGGCAGCTCGCCGCGAGCAGCGCGGAAGCGACAATCCGTCGTCTCACCATGAAGATCCTCGTCGTCGGAGAGAAAGAGAGCCGACGCGAAGATGAGACCTCGGACGAGAGGCGTCTAGAACGGCGCGCGAAGCACGGCGGCGGGACTCGCGACCCCGAGCCGGTCGATTGCGGTGACGCGCACCTCGCGCGGTGTCACGCCGCGCGAGCCGAGTGGACGCGAGCGCACCGCCGCTGGGACGATCTCCGTGGCCCATCCCGACTCGCCGAGTGTCTGCACGAGCCAGAGCCACGGCGTGGCCGAAACGGTCGAGGTGCCGCCGTACCCGATCGGCACCGGGGACTGTGCGGTGGGCAGCATCTCGAGCATCGCGCGGCCCGTCGCATCCTTACGCACTGAGACCGCCGGCGCTGGAGGCGTGCCGACGCTCAGCCAGCTCGTTGCGGGCACGAGCGCCGGTTGCGCGTACGGTCCGGCGACGAGCCGCTCGTTCAGGCCATCGGGATTGTCGAAGAACACCTTCATGCTGAAGTGCACGTTCCCCATGGCGCCGGGCTGTGCTCGGGTCAGTCGGATCTGCTCGATGATCTCTTTCGCGGGCCACCGGAAGCTCGGCAGCAGCATCTTTCCCGTGTAGTTGCCGGGCCACATGTGGCGGCGCATCACGTTCTCGTCCACCCACCACTTGAGCAGGTGATCGTAGCGCTGCTCCGGCTTGTCGACCGACCAGTAGAGCTGCGGCGTGAAGTAGTCCGCCCATCCCTGACGCAGCCACTTTCGTGCATCGGCGTAGATCTCCGTGTACTGATCGAGGCCGCGCACCGACGATGGGTAGCCCGGCCGCCAGATGCCGAACGGACTGACGCCGAAGCGCACCCACGGTTTCACATTGTGGATCGCGTCGTTGAGCTGCCGGACGAGAAGGTTCACGTTCTCTCGCCGCCAGTCGTCGCGCGCGAGCGTGCCGCCGCCGCGGCGATAGCGCTCCCACGTCGCGTCGTCGGGGAAGGGGAGCTCGCGCCCGCGGACTACCTCCCGGTACGGGTAGAAGTAGTCGTCGATGTGCAGCGCGTCGATGTCGTAGCGCCGCACGATGTCGAGCACGACGCGCGTCGTCAGATCGCGCACCCGCGCGTCGCCCGGATCCATCCACAGATAGGGGCCGTACCGCCGTATGAGCTCGGGGTTGGTCCGGCTCACGTGGTTGGACGACGCGGGCCGCGTCAGCGAGTAGCGCGCGCGATACGGGTTGATCCACGCGTGCAGCTCCAGTCCGCGCTTGTGCGCCTCCGTCACCGCGAACGCCAGTGGGTCATAACCCGGCGCGCGCCCCATCTCCCCGGTCAGCACCTCGGACCACGGCTCGAGGTCGGACTGATACAGCGCGTCCGCCGCCGGCCGCACTTGCAGCACGATCGCGTTCATGCGGAGCTGCACGAGACGGTCGAGGATGGCCACGAGCTCGGCCTGCTGCTCGGCCGCGCTCAGTCCGGCCTTCGACGGCCAGTCCATGTTGTCCACCGTGGCCACCCAGACGGCGCGGAGCTCGTGGGCGACGGGAGGCGGGGCGGTCTGCGCGCGCGCGGTGGCGGCAGCGCCGGCGAGGATCAGCAGGGCGGCGAGACGGGCGACGCGAAACGACATGGGAAGATGCGGAGGTGCGGCGGCGCGGAAGGGGACGTTCCAACGACGCGTGGCGCCGGTCCGGCGCCACGTTCGTACTATACTCCGACCGCCGCCAGACGATCCTGCCGCACCGAGGGGAGTCCGAGGATGCGCCGGTACACGCTCAGGTAGCGCGACGCGCTTCGCTCCCACCCGAAGTCGCGCGACATCGCCTCGCGCATCATCTCCTCCCACGACTCCGTCTCGCGATACTGGTCGACGGCGCGCATCGCCGCGCGCATGAAGTCCGTCGGGGTGTAGTCGTCGAACAGGAAGCCGGTCACGCCGTCCTCGATCGTGTCGGCGAGCCCGCCGACCCGCCGTGCCACGGGGATCGTCCCGTAGCGTTGCGCGCGCATCTGCGTGAGCCCGCATGGCTCGTACTGCGACGGCATCAGGCACATGTCGGCGCCCGCGAGCAGCAGGTGCTCGAACTCGTCGGTGAAGTCGAGCTTCACCGCGATGCGGTTCGGCGCCCGCTCGGCCAAATCGGTGAGCATCGCCTCGTAGCGCGCCTCACCGTGGCCGAGGAAGACGTACTGGGCGTCGAACGCGAAGTAGCCCGGGTCGCCGACGATGAGATCGAGCCCCTTCTGCGCCACGAGCCGCGCGGTGAGCGCGAAGATCGGCGCCTGCCAGCGCCCCAGTCCCATGGCGCGTTGCAGGGCGAGCCGGCAGCGCTTCTTCCCTGCGAGGTTGTCGGAGGAGTAGCGCCGAGGGATGATCGTGTCGCGCGTCGGATCCCAGATCTCCTGGTCGATCCCATTCACGATGCCGACGAGCCGGTCGCGCAGGGCGACGAACACGCCGTCGAGCCCGAAGCCACCCTTCTCGGTGCGCAGCTCGTGCGCGTGCGTCGGGCTCACCGTGACCACCAGATCGGAGAACACGAGCCCGCCCTTCAGCAGGTTCACGCGCCCCCACCACTCGAGCTGCCGGTGGTTGTACAGCGACGCCGGCAGGCCGATATCCGTCAGCGTCGGCTCGGAGAAGTGTCCCTGATAACCGCCGTTGTGCACCGACAGCACCGCGCGGATTCCCTCGTAGTACGGGTGCGCGATGAACTCCGTCTTGAGGTAGATGCTGGCGAGCGCCGTCTGCCAGTCGTGTGCGTGCAGGATGCTCGGCGCCTGCGGCAGAATCTTCGGCAGCGACACGAGCACCGCGCGCGCGAACAACGCATAGCGCAGCGCGTTGTCGGGGTAGTCACCCTCCTCGTCGCCGTAGAGGCCCGGCCGGTCGAAGTACACCTCGCTCTCGACGAACACGATGCGCGGATTCCCGGGTTGATGCGGCACCGCGGGCTCGTACAGACGCGCTGTCTCGGTGCGCGGACCCACCGTGAGCGTGAACGCGGGTCCCAGCGGCCGCACCTCGGTGCGTTCCTTCACGGCGGCGTACAACGGCATGATCACCGTGACGGGAATGCCCGACGCGGCCTGGTACTTGGCGAGGCTCGCCACCGCTTCACCGAGTCCACCAGTGCGGGCATACGGCGACAGCTCGGGAACGAGGTGCACGACCGGCGCAGGCGTGCCGTCCGGACGCGTGAGCGGCGCGGGCGGCATGCCGACGACCGGCGTCGTCGTCGGCGGTGCGGCTTTCTTCCGCGGGGCGCGCTTCGGCCGCTCCGTGGGGGTGGTCTTCTTCGCGCGCGGCTTGCGGTGCGTCGCGGGCGTGGTCACGAGCGAGGAGCCGTCATCGGCGCTCGCCGCGCTCGCCGCGCTCGCCGCGCTCGCCGCGCTCGCCGTATGGCCGTTGCCGGCACCATTGCCGGCACCATTGTCGCTGCCTTTGTCGGCGCGCGATCGCGCATCTTCGGCCAGGGGCGCGGGTGGCATCGCCGCGTCGCGCAGTGCTTCGGTCTCGGGGGAGGGAACGCGGTCCATGGATTACGAGCGAAGGCGGAACATGGATAGGCGCATCGACGCAAAAACGTCGCCCGACAACGATGCATCCCGAACATCGGATTCGTCAGGCGAGCAGCGGCGCCGCTCTCGGATCGGAACGTCTGGTTACCGAATGATACGACAACGCCGCCCGAAAGGGGCGGCGTGGGAAAGTCAGTCGAGAATGCAAAACCGAGTGGAGGCGGACCGGTGCGTGCTCATGGCGACGCACCGGTTCGCGCTCGCGCGCTCACCCGCCGTTGGCGCCGAACGTGTCGCACGCCCGCGGGTCGCCGGTCTCGAACCCCTTCCGGAACCAGGTCACGCGCTGCTGCGACGAGCCGTGGGTGAACGAGTCGCTGTTCACGCGTCGGCCGCTCTGCGCGAGGATGCGGTCGTCGCCTACCGAGGCCGCCGCGTTCAGCCCTTCCTCGATGTCGCCCTGCTCGAGCTTGCCAGTCTGCTGGGTCGAGCGCCCCCACACGCCAGCGTAGCAGTCCGCCTGCAGCTCGAGCCGAACCGAGTACTGGTTGGCCTGCGAGGGATCACCCTGCTGCGCGCGCCGAACCTGCTGGTCGGTCCCCAGCAGATGCTGCACGTGGTGTCCCAGCTCGTGGGCGATCACGTACGCCTGCGCGAAGTCGCCCGAGGCGCCGAACTTCGACTTGAGCTCGTCGTAGAAGCTCAGGTCGATGTAGACCTTCTCGTCGAGCGGGCAGTAGAACGGGCCCATTGCCGTCTGCCCGGTGCCGCACCCGGTCTGCGTCGCGCCGCGGAACAGCACGAGCTTCGCGTCACGGTACTGGGTGCCGTACTTCGGCAGCACGTTCGCCCAGGTCTTCTGTGCGTCGTCCAGCACGAAAGAGACGAACCGCACCTCCGGCTCCTCGCGCGCGGAGTCGCTCGGCGCGAGCTCCCCCGTCGCGGTCGTGGTCGTCGCGGGCACTTCGTCGAACAGGTTGCGGCCGAACAGAAGGCTCAACACGAGCAGGACGGCGGTGCCGCCGATTCCCATCCCCATCCGGCCCCCGCCCATGCCGCGGCGATCCTCGAGGTTGGAGCTACGCCCCATGTCGTTCCACTTCATAGCGGCCTCTGCGCAAAGGTGGCTCGGGCGAGAAAGGCAAGAACCGGCCCAGAACCCCGGTGAGTGGGTGAGTTGGTTGGCTAGCTAGTTGGTCGGTTGATTGGTGAGTTGACGGCCCTGGCGACAACCAGCGTGGAGACACCACAGCGGGGCTTCAGCGCTGGTTGTGGCCGCGGCCGTTCAGTTCACCAGCGCACCGTCCAACTAACCAACTAGCCAACCAACCATCTCACCTTCTTCAACTCACCTTCTTGAGTCCCGGCTCTCCAAACCCGCGCTTCACCTCATTCACCACCTTCCGCACTTCACTCTCCCCAAGCTCGTTGTTCTTCGCCACGGCGAGGTACTCGCGCATCTTCGCCAGCGGGATCTTCCCACCCCGCGCGTCGGATCCGAGCGCCTTCAGCAGCTCCATCAGCTCCTCGTGCGCCGTGGTCGCCGGGTCGAAGTCCTCGAGGCCAGCGCTCTTCGGCGCGGCACCGCCGAACACCGACGCCAGATCGCGCGCTGCCGCCCAGCCGCTCAGCTTCTGGTCCTTCGTCCACGTGCGGTAGCGCGACTTGCGCACGACGACCTCGTTGCGCGACGTCTTCTGCACGATGAGATCGAAGGCGTGGGTGAATTTCTTCGGCGAGAGCGAAGACTTCGCCCCATCCTCGCCGTCGCCCGGGCGGTTCCCGACGAACCTCGTGCGCTCCTCGGCGACCACGTACACGTGCACGCCGAGCGCGCTCACCTTCCGAATGAGGCGCGTGAGCTCCTTCGCGATGCGCGCCCAGTCGGCCTGCGCGCGTCCCTGCTCGGCGATCGCCCGGCTGCGCGACGCGCCCTGCAGCTCCTCCACGTTCGCCGCCGGCGCCGCGGACGAGTTGTCGATCCCCAGCTCGGCGACCTTCGGATCGACGAACTGCGTGAGGCTGTCGATCAGCAGAGACTTGTAGCTCCGATACCAGCGCGGATCGTTGGTGAACTCGTCGAGGAACGCCACCAGCGTCTCGAGGTCGGGGATCTTGTCGGGACCGAGTCGCTTGAAGCCTTCGAATCGGTCGTCGTTGAACAGGCCGGCCGACACGTCGGAGTCAACGACGATGAGTGGGCGGGGCAGGTTCTCGTACGCGTCGTGGCTCTTGCCGGTCTCGGGGCCGCCCCAGACCTGAACCTTGGCGCCCATCGCGAGCTGGGTGCTGTCCTCGACCTGTTCGAGGAAGCGTGTGGTGCGTGCGGGTGTGGTCATCTCGTCATCCATCCTGAGTTCGTCGCGCAACGGGGATCCGGATCATCCAGCGCCGAGCCCGCTCCCTCCCGCGACGAGGATCGAGGGAGTGTTTCGGCGTTTATTCGGGAATGGAAATCTATGTCTGCCGGGTGCGTCGCGAAAGCACAAACGACTAGTTTCCGGCATCCTTCCGCCGTCGCCTCAGATGCCCGAGCCACAACCACAAGAATCCGCTTCCGTCGTTCCCAATTGCCCCAAGTGTGAGGGGCCGATGTGGGACAACCGCGAGGGAAAGCGGAATCCCAAGGCGCCAGACTTCAAGTGCAAGGACCGAGAGTGCGATGGTGTGATCTGGCCGCCGCGCGCCACGGCCGCGGCCGCATCGTCCGGAGCAGCGGTGGCGGCGCCGGCGACCAAGGCTGCACCCCAGGCTCAGCGCGCTTCGAGCCCGGCTGCTACGGGACCTCGCCTGACCGCGGACGGCTTGCCCCTCTGCCCGGTGTGCGGCGGGCAGATGTGGGACGACCGGACGTCGAAGCGCAATCCGCGCGCGCCGGACTTCAAGTGCCGGAACAAGCCGCGCGAGCGAGGCGGACCGGGCTGTGAAGGCGTGATCTGGCCGCCGCGCGACGGATCGCCGAGCCCCTATCCTCCCTCGCCACCCCGCCGGAGCGCCGCGTCCACTCAGTCGGCGCCCGGCGACGAGGCACCCTTGGGTGAACCGCCAGCCTGGGACGCGCCCCCGCTGGACGACGACGATTTGCCGTTCTAACTGCGGTCCCTAGCGGCCCACTAGCCCTCATGCGTCGCGCATGAGGCTCGAGCCGCGGTACCAGTGGATAGCGTGCGGTACGCGGTACGAGATACCGGAGACTGGGTACGAGGTACGCCGGATTCGGCGGGCACCACGCGCATCCACCGGCGGCACCGAATCCGCCTGGCCAGCCGTACCTCGTACCCACGCACCCGCGGGTCGTACCCCCAAGGGCAAGCCGTTTGCGCTCGCCGCAGGGCATGCTGACGCTCATCGAGAACGGCGACGTCTACGCTCCCGAGCATCTCGGTGAGCAATCCATCCTGCTCGTCGATGGCAAGATCGGCCGTATCGGCGACATCGATCGCGACGCCGTCGAATCCCTTGGCATCGACGTCGAGGTGATCGACGCGACCGACTGCTATGTGACCCCCGGGCTCATCGATCCGCACGAGCATCTGCTCGGCGGCAGCGGCGAGGAGGGGTTCGCCACGCAGACACCGGAGATCAGTCTCTCGGAGATCGTCTGCGCCGGGATCACCACCGTCGTCGGCACACTCGGCGTCGATACGACCATGAAGACGATGGCCGGTCTGCTCGCCAAGGCGAAGGCGCTGCGCGAGGAGGGACTGACGGCGTACTTGTGGTCCGGCGGCTACAACGTGCCGGCAGTCTCCATCATGTCGTCGGTGCGCGAGGACATGATGTTCATCGACGAGGTCATCGGTGCAGGTGAGATCGCGATCGCTGACGAGCGCGCCACCGAGCCGTCGATCCGCGAGCTGGCCAGGCTCGTCGTCGACACCCGCATGGGTGGGAAGCTCAGCAAGAAGGCCGGGCTCACGCACTTTCACGTGGGTCCCGGCAAGCGTCGGATGAAGTGTCTCGAGGAGATGCTCGACAGCGATCAGTTCGAGATCGATCCGTGCTGGCTCTATCCGACACACGTCGAGCGGAGCGAGGCGCTGATGCGCGATGCCATCGCCCTCACTCGGCGTGGTTGTCATGTTGACATTGACGTGCAGGAGGAGGACCTTGCTCGGTGGCTCGCGTTCTACGTCGAGCACGACGGGGATCTCGGCAAGCTCACCGTCTCGTCGGATGCCTCGAAGAAGGGGCCAGGAACGTTGTTCGAGCAGATCCGCAGCTGCGCGCGCGGCCATCGTCTGCCGCTCGATCGACTCGTCGCGCTCGTCACGAAGAACACCGCCGAAGTGCTGAAGCTCGAGAAGAAGGGGCGGCTCGAGGTCGGTGCGCACGGCGATCTTCTGATGCTCGACAAGGACGAGTTCCGCGTCGTTCACGTGCTCGCGCAAGGCAAACGGATGGTGCAGGACGGCGCCCTCGTGACACACGAGGCGTTCCTCGAGGGTAGTAATCGGGAGATCACGCTGATCGGAGAGAGCTGAGCGCGATTTCGGCGCGTCATTTGCGGCGCCTCACGAGTCTGACGACACCGGGCGGGCGGTACATGAGGAGAGATCCGTGACCCAGATGCCCAAGCGACCCGACTTCTCGGAGCTGTTCGACCGAGCAGTCGCGGCGTGCGCGAGCGCGCAGCGCATCGCGGGCGAATCGGCAGAGTCGGTTCGTCGGGCACGTGCTCTCGGGGCCACGGCACGTCGACTTCGGAAGCTCGTCGTCGAGACGCGGGAGGCGTGGGCAGGTGCGGACGTGATGTACTCGACGATGCGCAGCGAGGTCGAACGAGTCGCTCGCGAGATGCGCGATGCCGGCGTGGACGACCGCGCCGCCGTGGCGACGGTGCGCGCGCACATCCGCTTCATGCTCTACGACGGTGGCCTCACCGAGCGCGACGCCGAACCGGTGGTCGCGCGCGCGAGCGTCTGGGTCGAACAGATCTACGCTGCCGCCTGACCGAGCGGCCGAGCTCGCGTCGGCCACGACTCTTTACCGTTCACGTGCCCGATTCCTGCATTTCGTGCGGGCATGACAGGCGCGACACGATGCAGCCGGACCGGCATCCTCTGGGCATGGCGGTCTCGTGGCCGGTGCGCTCTCGCGCTCTCCGGCCTCGTCGTCGCGCTCGGCACGATCTCCCCGACGCCAGCGTCTGCGCAGAAGCCGGACCCGGGCGACGAGCGCACCGTGACGGTGCGGGACACGGCGCACGCCGAGCGCCGGCAGACGCTGTTCACGTATCGCGATGCGATCCTCGCGACGGGGTTCACGGGCCTCACCTTCGCGATGTTCCCGCTGGACAAGCGGCTCGCGCGCGATCTGCGCCAGGACTCGACGTTCAACCGACTGGCGCACAACTCGGCCGTGGGCTTCGAGACCATCACAGCGCCGGGCGCGTACTTCATCGGCGGAGGGTTGTACCTCTACGGACGACTCGCCAGGAAGCCGAACCTGGCGGACTTCGGCTGGCATGGCCTGGAGTCGGTGATCGTCGGCACCACCGTGACGAGCTTTCTGAAGGGGACGCTCGGCCGCTCGCGCCCCTACGTGACGGCCGATTCGAATCCTCGCGACTTCAAGCTCGGGGGCGGCTTCAGGTCGTCGGAGCGGCAATCGTTTCCCTCGGGGCACACCACGACCGCATTCGCCGTCGCCGCTTCGGTGACCAGCGAGACGCGTCGCCTCTATCCCAAAGCGCTCCCATTCGTTGCGCCGATCCTGTACGGCGGCGCTACCCTGGTCGGACTCTCGCGCATGTACCACGACAAGCACTGGGCGAGCGATGTGGCGCTCGGCGCTGCGGTGGGTACCTTCAGCGGTCTCAAGGTCGTGCGCTACTCGCACGCGCATCCCGACAACAAGGTGGACCGCATCATCCTGCGAACGGTGATCGCACCGGATGGTCAGGGGGGCGGCTATCTCGGCTTTTCACTGCCGGCACCATGAGCTAGGGCCGTCTCGCCCCTCACGAGGGCGGACGCGTCCACGAAGCGCCTGGTCTGCAACCGCGACCTCGTCACCGCCGTAGGGGCCAGCATGCCAGCTCCGATCCAGCAGTCGCCGATTCCGCCCGTTCCGCCGGTGCCCCCCGTCCCACCGGTGCCGAACGTCGTCTATGCCGGGTCGCTTCCGGGCGGAAATCTGACCAAGCAGGACGTCGCCAACCTGCGCGCGCGCCGGTCGGAGCTCAGCGACCAACTCGAGAGCGCGACTGGACGGCGACGGCAGCTCGTTGAGCAGATCCGGCGCGCGGACGGCGTGAACAAGGCCGGTCTCGAATCGCGGATCGCCGTGCTGGACCAACGCATCGTGCGCATCGAGGCCGAGCTCGACCAGGTGGGCCAGCAGCTCTCCTCGCCGCAGGCGGCGCAGTTCGCCGGGACGAGCCCGCCGATGAACTTCCGGCCGCCGATTCGATTCACGAATGTCGATCCGGAGCCGATCCTCATCTGCTTCATCCTGTTCGTGATGTCGCCGATCGCGCTCTCCATCTCTCGGCTCGTCTGGAAGCGCGGTTCGCGGATGGGTTCCGCCGCGCCCGCGTCGACGGGTGAGTCGGCGCAGCGGCTGGAGCGGATCGAGCAGGCGATGGACGCGATCGCCATCGAGGTGGAGCGCGTGTCGGAGGGACAGCGGTTCGTCACCCGGCTGCTCTCCGAGCGCGGCGGCGGTGCGCTCGGCGCAGCGCAGCAGGTGCCCGAGCCGGTCCGGGTGCCGGCCGGCGAGTCCCGCCGCATACTTTGACCCCGTAGCCTGGCCGGGATGATGCGCTGCATCGACGCCTGACCATGCCCCGAACCACCAAGCCGCACCAGGTCGCTCCCGATCTCGATCAGGAGCACGACTCGGGATTCGCCATCGCTTCCGAGCGCGCCGCACGCGCTCTGGAGGCGACGCCGCCCGAGCAGCTCGGCCGACCGCTCCTCGTCGATGCGAACGGCGCGCGCGAGATCCGCGTCGGCACGGCGTCGTGGACCGATCCGACGATCACGAAGGGCGGCGTGTTCTATCCGCGTGGCGTGACGTCGAGCGAGGACCGGCTGCGCTACTACGCCAGCCAGTTCCCGGTTGTCGAGGTGGACTCGACGTACTATTCGCTCCCCGAGCGCGCGATCGCGAAGCTCTGGGCCGAGCGTACGCCGGACGAGTTCGTCTTCCACGTGAAGGCGCACGCGCTGATGACCGGGCAGCCTACCGAAGTAGCTCGCCTTCCCGAGCCGCTCATCGACGCGCTCCCCGCGGCGCTCGCCGACAAACCTCGCATCTACGCCAAGGATCTTCCGCTCGAGCTGTACGACGCCGTCTGGACGCATTTCCTCGACGCGCTCGAGCCGCTGCGCAACGCCGGGAAGCTCGGCGGCGTGCTGCTTCAGTATCCACGCTGGTTCCTCCCCACGCCCGAGAACAAGGATCATCTCGCGGAGTCGGCCGCGCGCCTGGCCGGCACGCCCGGCGCAGTAGAGCTGCGGAATCGATACTGGTATGGTGGGCCGGATGGACACGGCAAGGCAACCGAGTGGACGCTCGACATGCTGCGCGATCTCGGTCTCACCTACGTGATGGTCGACGGGCCACAGGGACTGGAGAGTAGTGTGCCGCCAGTGGCGGCCGTGACGACGCCGGAGCTCGCGATGGTGCGCCTGCACGGCCGACGATCGGCGACGTGGGAGGCAGCGAAGGTCCCAACGGTGGAGCGCTACCGATATCTGTACTCGCCCCAGGAGCTCGACGCGTGGGTGCCGCGCATCGAGGAGGCGAGCGCGCAGGCGCGCCGCACTACCGTGTTCCTCAACAACTGCTACGGCAACTACGGCACGACGAACGCGCGCGAGCTGCTGGCGCGACTCGTCTGAGCGCCGTGGTGCCGCGCTCGATCACGCACGCCAGCTCAATGCGGCGAGAGCAACGTCGGAGAGCGTGAACCAGTCGCTCGGATAGTTGCGCACCCTGCGCACGGCCAGCTCGCTCGCGAAGATCAGCGAGGAGCCGCGACGCCGATCATACTCGGAGAAGGGTTGCTCCGTCACACGCCACGTCATGCCCAGGTCGTCCGTGTAGGTGCGTGTCGGCGGCAGCTCGCTGGAGTGCGAGATCTCGGTGCGCTCGCGCGATTCATTCATGGAGACCAGTCCGACGCGAAAGGGCAGACCCGTGCAGGCGCGGCGAGAAGATTCACCGCGAGCGATCAAAAGCTGGACGCATGTCCCCGTCTGGTCAACGTCACTGCCCGAGCCATCTTCTCCGATCGGAAGAACGCTCCGGAGCACGCGACCTCCTCCGGCATTCATCGATGACGTCTTTCTCCGATCACTTCTCCACCACCGCGTCGAGCTACGCCAGCTATCGGCCGAGCTATCCGCGTGAGCTGTTCGAGTGGCTCGCGGCGGTCGCGCCCGATCGACGGATCGCGTGGGACTGCGGCACTGGAAGCGGGCAGGCCGCGCTGGGACTCGGCGACCACTTCACGCAGGTCGTCGCCACGGATCCGAGTGCGGCCCAACTGGCGCACGCGGTCCGCCATCCCGCGGTGAGCTATGCCGCCATGCCGGCGGAGCACAGCGCGCTCGCCGGTAACTCGGTGAGCCTCGTCACGGTCGCGCAGGCGCTTCACTGGTTCGACCAGCCGGCGTTCTACGCGGAAGCACGACGGGTGCTCGTGGCGGGCGGGGTGCTCGCCGTGTGGAGCTACGGCCTTCTCACCCTGAGTGACTCCGTGCTCGACGCGGTGATCCGGCGCTTCCACGGCGAGACCGTCGGGCCGTACTGGCCGCCGGAACGGCGACTGGTGGACGAGGGTTACCGTGCGCTCGCGCTCCCGTTCGCGCCGGTGCGGCCGCCGGCCATATCGATGGTGGCCGAGTGGAGTCTGGAGCAGCTCGCCGGCTACCTGTCGACTTGGTCCGCGGTCCAGCGTGCCCGGTCGGCGACCGGCGCCGAGCCGGTCGCAGACGTCGTCGCCGAGCTCCGGGCCGTCTGGCGGCCGCAGCAGGCGGTGCGACGCGTAACTTGGCCTCTCACGCTTCGGGCCGGCCGCGTCTGAACGCGACGCATCGCCCAGCGCTACGCATGGCCGGTCGTCGCCAGCGCCCAGATAGCGATAGGCGCGATGCGAGTGTCGTCATAATTGACACCAGGCCTCGCGGCCAGGTCTGCACGCCCTGATCCGCCCGAAAATGCCCGGGATCGAGGAGTAGTGCTCAGCGCAAACTGCACGATTCGTGGCATTTCGCGAGATGGGCCGGAGAAAAGGCACGGTGCGAGGTGACCGATCGACCAGGGCATCGCGACCGAAGTCGTCCCGTCAGATCGGAATCTCGGGCAGTGTGACTGGGTTGATAGCCAACTGAACAGTTTGGCCCTGGCGTTGCTTTGGGAGGGGACCGTCACCGCACGCGAGTGCGCCCTCCAACCGACCGGCGAGCAGTCCGGAACGGTCTCCAGGTCCTCTTCCGGGCGACGCTGCCCGACAGGAAACGTCATCATGAAGCTGTTCTATCATTCCCGCGTCCTCGCGACAGCCGCCTTGGGCGGCATCCTGATCGCCTCGAGTGCCTGCAGCGTCGATTCGCTGGATCAGGCGACCGCGCCGCGGTCCATGTCCGCCTCGCAGGCGGCCAGCCGCTGGAGCGGACCGTCGGGTTCGGGATCGACGACATTCTCGGACATGTCGAGGGACGGCACGTACGACGTCTCGATCGACCCGAGCGTGGCGAACACGCTCGTGATGGCCGGCAGCAGGCTCGAGATCCCGGCGGGTGCCATTTGCGCCCTCGGCACCTCGGGCTACGGGCCGACGTTCTGGAATGCGCCCTGTGACCCAGAGACGCACGTGGTCCAGCTGACGGTCGTGGTCAACTCGACCAGCGGCTCTGGCGCCTCGGTCGACTTCAGCCCAGCGCTCCGTTTCAGCCCGCTGTCGAACGTGGCCTTGACGATGTCGGCGCCCAACGTCTCGCAGCAGGACGTCAAGAACTGGGTCATCCTCTACTGCGCGACGACGACCAGTACGACGAGCGGCAACGGCTCGGGCGGCAGCGGCAGCGGCAAGGACGGCGGCAAGTGCGTCAACGAGTCGCTCACGGACAAGGATCTCCAGACCTACGTCAACTACGACCTGAAGCAGCTCTTCCGCCGCATCAAGCACTTCAGCATGTACCGGGTGAGCGACGGCGGGTACCTGCTGGGCGAATAACCACCGGCAGGTCGCACGCACGGACTTCGGCACGATCCAGGAAGCGAAACGGGGGCCGGTGGTGATGCGTCCCTGACGCAGCGCCACCGGCCTTCGCGATGTCTCCCGGGAGCCCGACGACGGGTCTCCCATCCCTCCTCGCAGTCCCCCACACCGTGTCCCTGCCCGACGGCTCCGCGGCACGCGCGCACCTGCGGCTGATCGATCCTTCGCAGGATCAGACATCGGCAGGCGCGCTGATCGACGAGGGCCGTGCGCTCGACAAGCTCGGGCGGCGGATGGCCGCTTCCTGCGCGGAGGCGGCAGTGGCCGCGGCCGAACAGGGGGACGATCGTGACGCGCTCGGTCACGCGCTGAACGTTCTCGCCGTCGCGCGCTGGCGGGAGGGCGATCTCGACGAGGCCGAGCGTCTGTTCCACGAGGCGCTCCAGCGTGGCGCGAGCACTGCCGGTCCACGGCTCCAGGTCGAGGTCATGACCAACCTCGGATCACTGGCGAAGATCCGTGGCGACTTCCGCGAGGCGCTGCGCTGCTACGAGGCGGCGCTCGCGCACGCCCGCCTGCATTCGCTGCTCGACGACATTCTCGGCACGCTCGACAGCATCGGCGTCGCGAACCTGGCGCTGCATCGGCTCGACGCGGCGGAAGACGCGTTCACCGAAGCGCTGACGATCGCCAACGCGCTCGGCGGCCTCTCGATCCGGATCCAGCTCGAAGTCGACTGTGCCTCGCTCCAGATCGAGAAGGGAGACTTCACCGAAGCGAAGCGCCGTTGCGATCGCGCGATGAAGCTCGCGGCGCATCTTGGCGACTCGCGCGCGAACGCGGAGGCCGAGAAGGTCTACGGCATCATCGCGCGCGAGATCGGGGACCTCGCGGCAGCCGAAGCGCACCTGGAGCGCGCGCGCGAGTTGGCCAACGCGGTGAACGACCTCGAGCTGGAAGGCGACGCGAACCGTGAGCTCGCCGGGCTGTTCGCCCGACTGGGACGGAACCGCGAGACGCTTCAGGCGCTCAACCGAGCGCACGCATGCTTCACGCAGCTCCATGCACGTCACGAGCTCGCCGACGTGGGCCGACGCATGACGCGCCTGGAAGGGGACTTCCTCGACGTCGTGCGGCAGTGGAGCGAGTCGATCGAATCGAAGGACCATCACACGCAGGGCCACAGTGAGCGCGTGGCGGATCTCGCCGGCGCGCTGGCAGCGAAGGCGGGGCTGGACGAGACGTCGCTCTTCTGGTTCCGCGTCGGGGCGCTGCTGCACGACGTCGGGAAGCTGATCGTTCCCGCAGAGGTCCTGAACAAGTCGACCCAGCTCACCGACGACGAATGGATGTTGATGCGCCAACATCCTGCGGCCGGCGTGGAGATGCTCGCCGAGGTGAAGTTTCCGTGGGACGTCACACCGATGGTGCGCAGTCATCACGAGCGGTGGGACGGACAGGGCTATCCCGACCGCCTCGCCGGTGAGGCGATCCCTTTTCCGGCGCGCATCCTCTGCATCGCCGACGTCTATGATGCGCTGACCACCGAGCGCAGCTACAAGTCGGCGTTCTCCCATCTCGAGGCGATCGAGATCATGCGCCGCGAGTCGGGAGGCCAGTTCGATCCACAGCTCTTCACGAAGTTCGAGGAGCTCGTGCGGCGCGGCACGCTCAACCTGCCGCGCCAGACGGAGGACAAGAGCCCCATACGCAGCAGCTCGTCGAAGAGCGCGATCGTGCTCTCGGAAGAAGACGACCTCACTGGGGCGCTGGTGCGCCGTGCGTTCGTGAACGTCACGTCGGCGGTGCTCGCCGAGCGACGACGCACCGGCGCCGCGGTCTCGCTCCTCGTGATCGATCTCGACCAGTTCAAGTCGGTGAACGACAACTATGGCCACCTCACCGGCGATGACGCATTGCGTCTCGTGGCCGGAGTGATCCGCGAGCACCTGCGGCCCGGCCAGTACGTGGGCCGCTATGCGGGTGACGAGTTCGTGGTGCTCTTTCCCGGCGTCGACGGGGACGCGGCATGTGGGCTCGCGGATACGATCCGCACGACCGCCGCCGCGATGCCGATCCCCCTGCGCGAGTCGCCGGGCCACTCGATGCACGTGACGCTGTCGATCGGCGTGGCGTCCGCGCCGGTTCACGGGGAGACGTTCGAGGCGCTGTTCACCGCCGCCGACCGCGCGTTGTTCGATGCGAAGCGCGGAGGCCGAGACAAGGTGGTGGTCGCGGGCGCTGCCGCGGAGGGGCCACCGCAGCTCAGCTTCACGCGCTTCGTCGGGCGAAGTGCCGACGTACGCTCATTGGTGACCGCACTCGACCAGAGCGTGCAGGGGTCGCCGCAGCTGCACCTCGTGATCGGTGAAGCGGGCGTCGGGAAGTCGACGCTACTCCGGCAGCTTCTCCCCGAGGCGCGACTGCGGGGTGCGGCGATGGTGACGGGCCGCTCTCTCGAGACCGAGGGCCGCGCGCCGTATGGCGCATGGGTGGAGGTGATCCAGGCGCTGCGCGACCAGGGGATCACACCCGTGCGCCAGTGGCCCTTGCTCGAGCGTCTCGTACCCGCGCTGCAAGCCGACCCGGGTGCCACGGGTGTGCTGCCACCGTTCGACGCGACGCAGGGTTTTCTCCTCACCCAGGAGATCGTCGCATTCCTGCGAAGCGCGAGCGACCTGCGGCCGATCGCGCTCGTGCTGGAGGACGTGCACTGGGCCGACTCGGCGAGCTGGGACGTATTGGAGCACGTGCTCGCTCAGCTCACCACAGAGCGGATCTTCATCGCGCTCACGGTGCGCAGCGAAGAGGCGGCGTTCGGCGCGATGCGTGAGCGACGGCAGCGCCTCTCGCGCGACGAGCGCACACGCGAGAGGCGCCTCGAGCGGCTCACCGCCGGCGAGGTGCGCGAGTGGCTCCAGGGTGCGCTTCATCGGGCCGAGCTGGGAGACGGGCTCCTCGACTTCGTGCTGCGCCACACGGAGGGGAATCCCTTCCTGGTGATGCAGCTGATGCGCACCCTGGCGGAGGAGAACGTATTCTCGTTCAACGGCACGACGTGGGTGTGGACACTGCCGGCGACGCTGCAGCTTCCGGCCGGGATGTCGGACCTGGTCGGCCGTCGACTCAACCGGTTGTCGCCGGATGCGCTGCGCATCCTCGTCACCGCCGCGGCCATCGGCCGGGCCTTTCCGGTGACCCTGCTCGCCGAGGCGACCGGCGCGGGCGTGGACACCGTGCTCGACGCGATCGACGCGGGCCTCGCCGCATCGGTGCTCGAACCAGCCCACGAGCACGCCGACGACACCTACCAGTTCGCGCACGCGCTGCTCGTGGACGCGGTGCTCTCCTCGGTGAGCCCGGCGCGGCAGCGGCTCACGCACGAGCGCGTGGGCGATCTGCTCGTCGGGCGGATGCCGGATGCCGTCGACCGCATCGCCATGCTCTACGCCCGCAGTGGCAACCCATCGAAGGCGTATTCGTGGTGCACCCGTGCCGCCACTCGGGCACTCGCGCTCCACGCGCTCGACGTCGCCGCCGACTTCCTCCAGCTCGCGCTCGGGCACGCCGCGAGCGATGAGGAGCGCTTCGCCGTGCACAACGACCTCGCCCTCGCGGCGGAGCTGTCGGGGCGGTGGGCAGACGTCGAGCGCTCCTGTGACGCGATGCTCGCGCTCCCGGGAGTGCTGGAGGCTCCCGCACGCGCGCTCCCGCTGCAGCACCGCCGCGCCCAGGCACGCCTCCGCATGGGCATGGGAGTGCGCGAGATGGAGCGCGAATGCCGCGAGCTGCTCGCCATCGCGGAGCGGCTGGGCATACCGGCGGAGATCGTGCGCACGCGATCACTCTTCGTGCAGACGCTGCAGCGCCTCGGCCGCGTGGACGAAGCGATCCAGATCGCCGAGGAGTCGCTCCGTATGGCCGAGGAAAGCGGCGACGAGGCACTCAGCGGGGAGGCGATGCACCGGCTGGGCCAGACACTGCTCGGCGTGCGACCACGCGAATCGATCGACTTGATGCTGCGCCTCATCGCCCTCGCGCGCCGTCGCCGCGATCCACTCATGGAGGCCCGCGCATTTCTCGCCCTCGGCGTGGCGCGCACGCGAACGCGCGACGACCTCGCGGCGGTCGAGGCGTTCCGGCTCGCGCTTCGGCTCGCGCTCGAGGCACAGGCGCTCGAGGTGGCGGCTGCGGCCTCGATGAACCTCGGCGTCATCGAGATGCGCCGAGGAGACTTCGGCGCGACCCACCGGGCATTCCACGAAGCACTGCGTCTGTACACGACGCTGCGGAACAACACGAGCCGACTCGCGGCGCTCTACAACCTGGCGAATCTCGAAGCGGAACGTGGGGACACCGACGCTGCGGGGCCGCTCTACCGTGAGACGGCGGCGTTGGCCGAGCAGCTGGGCGCGGACGACATCGCGATCGGGGCCCACGCCGGACTCGGGCTGGCTGCCCTGCGGCTGCACGACGCTTCCGGCGCGCGTACCGCGCTCGCGGCGGCGCATCGCTCGCTCGGCGAACGCGCCGACTGGTGGTTCCAGGGGCGCGAGCGCCTCGAGTCGCTGTTCATCCGGCTCGCGATCCACGACGACAGCCGAACGCTCGCCCTCACCCGCTTCCGTTCCGCGGTCGAGCGACTGGAAGCGCTGGACATCTACAGTGCCGCCTGGCTGGTGGGCGACTGCGGCGCAGAGGTCGCGGCGAACGAATCCGAGATCTGGGCGACGGTCGAGCGCTTCGCCGAGCACACGATCGTCCAGCAGTTCGTACCGCTCGCCGCGCGCTTCACCGCGCTTCGTGACATCGCCAACCGGCAGCACACGGGCAGCCTGCGCCAGAGACGCGCGGCGGAGCGTACGGGGGAGCCTGGCGCCGACGGCGAGTAGCGTTCGGCGCGCCTAGCGGCGCGCCTCCCAATCGACGAGCGGCGCGTCGCGAATCGAGGATTGCACCGCGTCCGCCACGTCGCGACGCAACTGGACGTGCCGCGTCGCCTCGCCGCGCGAGTTCACCCGGTTGGTGAGCAACACGACGAACAAGCCACGCTCCGGGTCGACCCACATGGACGTCCCAGTGTATCCCGTGTGCCCGAAGCTGCGCGGCGAGAAGTAACGGCCCGCGCTCGACACGGCCGACGGTGTATCCCACCCGAGCGCACGACTCGAGATCGGATCCTGCGACGCGGTCCAACGCGCGATGGTCGTCGGCTTCACGATGCGCGTGCCGGCGTAGGTGCCGCCGTTGAGCAGCATCTGCACGAACACGGCGAGATCGCGCGCCGATCCGAACAGCCCGGCGTGTCCCGAGACACCACCGAGCGCCCACGCGTTCGGATCGTGCACCGCGCCGTGCAACTGGCCGCGCAGCGTGTCGAGCGCGGTGAACGTCACGCGGCGCATGAGCGCCGCGTCGGTGGTGTCGGGCGTGAAGCGCGTTGACGACATGCCGAGAGGCCCGAACACGCGCGCTGCCGTGAACGCGTCGAGCGTGGTGCCGGCAATGCGCTCGACGATGAGACCCATGAGCACGAAGTCCCAGTCGCTGTAGACCACCTGCGTGCCGGGCAGATTCTTCAGCGGCCTCGCGTTGATCTGGGTGAGGTACTCGGCGCGGCCGTGCGATTCCTTCCAGAGCGGCGCGAACGCCTCCAGCCCGCCGCGATGGGTGAGCAGCATGCGCACGGTGATCCCCGCCTTGTCGGGCGCGTCGAACTCGGGCAGGTAGCTCTGCACGGTGCGCGACAGGTCGAGCTTTCCCTCCTCCTCGAGGATCATCGCCGCCGTGGTCGTGGCGGCGACCTTGGTGAGTGACGCGAGGTCGTAGATGGTCGTGGGATCGACGGTGGGCGCGCCGGCCGCGTAGTCGATCGCGCCATAGCCTTTGAGGTGCACGAGCCGCCCGAACCGTCCGACCGCGAGCGCGGCACCTGGTGCGGCGCCCTGCTCGAGTCCCACACGGACGATGCTGTCCAATCGAGCGGGAAGCTCCGGGTCGAGGCCGACGGTGAGCGGCGCCGCCGGGACGAGTGCGTCGACCGGGGGCACGCGAGGGACGGGCGGCGTCGCGGCACGCGTGGACGTTGCGGGCACGGGCGCGGTCGCGACGGGACGCGTGCACGCCGCGAGAACGAGGAGCAGAGGAACGATTCGAGCGATTCGAGCGGTTCGCATGAAGGGGCGTACAGGTGAGTGTCGGATCAGACCGGTCGCGCACTCCATGCAATGGATGCTCCACGCGCCGAGCCCGGTGAGAGACTCTGCTCGTCCGACGCCCGTCGCGGAAGGTGGCGCACATCGTGCTGACCTGACTTTTACGCCACCGTCTGTCGGTCGATAGGCATCGGCGCAGAGTCCGCCGGGAGGGGATCCCGGCGGATTCGCCCGCTTCGGGGGGCGAACGTAAACGGGGCGTGCCAGTGGCACGCCCCGTTTCTCCCATCGTAGCTCGCGATTACTTGTGTGCCGCGCCCTGGAACAGCTTGGCGTACTCGCCGTACCCCTGGGCGGCGAGCTCCTTCACCGGGATGAAGCGCATCGACGCGGAGTTCATGCAGTAGCGAAGCCCCGTCGGACGCGGGCCGTCGTCGAAGACGTGCCCGAGGTGCGAGTCGGCGTGCGCCGAGCGGACCTCCGTGCGCTGCATGAAGAGCGCGCGGTCGGTCTTGGTCTTGATGTTCTCCGGCACGAGCGGCTTCGTGAAGCTGGGCCAGCCGGTACCCGAGTCGTACTTGTCGAGTGAGCTGAACAGCGGCTCTCCCGAGACGACGTCGACATAGATCCCGGCCTCGTGATTGTCCCAGTACTCGTTGCGGAACGGGGGCTCGGTGCCCTCGTGCTGGGTCACTTTGTACTGGATGGGCGAGAGCTTCTTCTGGAGCTCCGAATCGCTCGGCTTGCGGAAGGGCGTGGTCACTTTGCGATCTCCGTTCACGCTACGCGCGGGTGCCTGCGCGGATGCGCGCGTGACGCCGGCGGCAGCACAGGTTGCCAGGAGGGCGAGCAGCAGGGCGCGTCGAGCGCGGCCCGGTCGGTATGACATCATGGTGCTCCTCGAGAATGGTCGCCGCACGCGGGGCCGGCGTTGAGTATACCCGGATCGGTCCCGAGTGGTGCCCTTCGCCCGGGTACACTCTGGATACGCTCGAACACATCGAACGGATGCAAGGAGGTGGCCTACTTTCGGCCGCTACTCGTAGCGCAACGCCGTCACCGGGTCGATCCTGCTGGCGCGCCTGGCCGGGATGTACGCCGCAACCGCCGCGACGGCGGTGAGCACGATGGCAGACCCTCCGAAGATGGCGGGATCACGACCGCTCAGTCCGTAGAGCACCGAAGCGAGCGCGCCAGCCAACGCGATCGCGCCCATCGTGCCGATCGCGACGCCGGTGAGTGCCACGCCCAGTCCCTGCGCCACCACGAGCCGCACGACACTGCGTCGGCTGGC
>DATFOL010000501.1:0-2693 GCA_035265545.1 Gemmatimonadaceae bacterium
GTGGTGGTGGATGCGAGTCAGCTCGAGCAGGTGCTGGTGAACCTCTCGATCAACGCGCGCGACGCCATGCTCCGCGGTGGAACACTCACCATCCGTACCGGCGAGTCCACGCTGGACGTCGCCGCCGCCGCCGTGCTCGACGTGATCCCCGGCCCGTACGTGACCATCGACGTCGAGGACACGGGAGTGGGAATGGACGAAGCGACGCGCAATCGCGCCTTCGAGCCGTTCTTCACTACCAAGGGTCCCGCGCAGGGCGCGGGGCTCGGGCTCGCGACGGTGTACGGCATCGTGCGCCAATCCGGCGGCGCGATCTCGCTGCGCAGCGCCCCGGGTGCGGGCACCCACGTGCGCATCCATCTGCCGCGCCGCGACGCGAGCGCCTCCGCGCCGGCGATCGAGCCCGCGTCCGAGAGCCGCGGACTCGTGTTGCTCGTCGAGGACGAGCCGCGAGTGCGCGCGCAGGCACGTCGTCTCCTGCAGCGCTCGGGCTACGAGGTCCTCGAGGCCTCGGACGGCGGCGAAGGAAAGCGTGTCTTCGCCGAACGGCATCGGGACATCACCGTCGTCGTCACCGATGTCGTGATGCCCATCGTCGGCGGTGTCGAGATGGTCGCGACGCTTCGCGCGATGCAGCGCGAGCTTCCCGTGGTGTTCGTGTCGGGCTACACCGCGGAGGAGCAGGATCTTCCGCTCGGCGACCGAACGGCGTTCCTGACCAAGCCGTATACGATCGAGTCTCTTTGCGACGCCATCGCTGCCGTCGTGCCGAGCTGAACCGACGACCGTCGATTGCCGGAGGGCCGGACACTAACTTGTGGTATGAGCTGGACACCACCCGAGCCGCCTGACGACGCGAGCGACGCACACTCCGAGGAGACGGCGCCGGAGCCGCATGGGCCGTACACGCGGGAGAATCCGCTGACGTTCCTCGTGCCCGAGCCGATCCTGCTTCGGATCGAGCGCGTCGACCGCCCTGGCGCCCCGCCGGGAGAGCAGCCGGTCGCTTTCACGCGCGCTGGTCCGGACGAGGTGCTCCTCGCGGTCAACGCCTATCCCGCACCGCTCGTCGACGCGTTCTTCGCCAGCGATGCCTTTGGCGAGCCGGTGATCGTGGTCGGCGCCGCGTGGGAGGAGGACGGCGGCGTCCGGGGCGAGCTATCGGCGCTCCTGCCCGAGCGGACGATGCGTGCCATCCAGGACACCGTGTCCCCTGAGGACGATGACGAGGATGACGCGGAGCCCTGGGCCGCGTCGGCGACGCTCGGCGGCACTTCGTACGAGGAGGCCGTCGGCGAGGATGACGACGAAGACGACGAGGACGAGGAGGATGACGCCGAGCCGCATTTTCCGCTCGTGATCGGCGCTGTGCTCCGCTTTCCCGAGAACCGCAAGTTCCCGGGCGACTTCGAGCTCGAGGTGGACGACCTCATGCGTTCGATCCTCGAAGGGCGGGCAATGGACGCGGGGCAGAAGCGAATCGACAATCTGCTCGGCGGGGGTTGAGAGGGACGGTCTTCCCGCTCAGATCGCTGGCTCGATGTGCGGCACGAACCTTCCTACCGGACGCCCCAACGCTTGCTGTCCGGCAGCGAGGATGCCGTCAACTCATCAGAGCAGTCGCAGGGGTCCGTTGTGTCCTGGAGTGTCGATTCGACCGGCCACGTCTTTCCCGATCACCGGGAGCTGGCCGATGACGATTTTCCGTTGATGTTCGTGGATCGTGGCGGCGTCGAGTGGACGGTCCGTGAGCTCGCGACGCCGCAGGCCTGGGCGCGCGCGCCGCGGTGCCTGGTGATCAGCTCGCGGGAGTGCGTGAGGCGCGTGTGGGCGTATCCGGCCCAGTGGCGCTCCCTCGACCCGGATGCACTGCTCCGGCTAGGCCGCGCCGACTAGGCGTGCGCAGCCGGCGCGTGGGTTCGGGAAACCACCGCGCGCGTCGCACCGTATGGATGCACGACCCTCAGTCGGAGCTCGTGCCCCATGCGCAAGACGCTGAAGTTCCTGCTCTACTCCGCCCTGATCCTCTTCGTGGGCCTCCCGGTCGCGTTCGTGCTGTTCGTGGCGGCGATGTCGATCTTCGGTGTCGTCGTCGGCGTCGGGTTCGGCATCCTTGGACTCATCCTCACGGCGCTGAAGTTCGCGCTCATGGTCGTGCTGCCGATCGCGCTCCTCGTGTGGGTCGCGAAGCGACTGCTCGCGCCCGACCGGACGTACTAGTCGGAGGCCCGCAAGCTGGGCCGCAGGTCCTGCGAGGCATCACGACACGAGTCGGCGGTAGACGCGGCTTGACGATGCTGCCGAAGCCTCCAATCGTGTGGGCCCGTCATGGTGATGCGCCCCACATTGGAGGGTCACTCGATGTCAATCTCCCACAAGCCGGCGCCGTCTGCGCCTCCGCTCGGTCTCACTCCAAGAACGCATAATCACTTCGCGGTGGATGAGCAGCTTCTGGAGCGTGCGCGCTCCCTCGAGCCGATCATTCGCCAGCACGCAGAGGTCAGCGAGCGCGAACGGAGGCTCACGCACGCGGTCTTCGATGCGATGCGTGCCGAGGGGCTGTTCCGGATGTTCACCCCGCGTGCGCTGGGGGGGCTGGAAATCGATCCTGTTACCGTCGCACGCATCGCCGAGGAGGTTGCGGGATTCGACAGCGCGGCCGGCTGGGCGCTCCAGGCGGGCAACACCGGAGC
>DATFOL010000502.1:0-3188 GCA_035265545.1 Gemmatimonadaceae bacterium
GGTCGGAGAGCGGGACGAGGCGATGCGGTTGTTCGAGGCGCTCGAGCAGCGAGCGCGACGAGAGTACGTGCCGCCGTTCGCGTACGCGCTGGCGTACATCGGATTGGGCGATCCGGAGAGCGCATTCGCGTGGCTCGAGCGCGGGGTGGAGCAGCACGACGAGATGATGGCGGAGAATTTCCTCGATCCGCTGTTCGACCCGCTGCGCGGGGATGCGCGGTATGATCAGTTGCTGACACAGCTGGGTGCCGTCCGCGCTTGACGCAGAGAATTCCGCCACAGATCGTCAGTCATGACTTCCCCCGCCGTCCTCGAGACCTACCGCCCCGCCCTCACTGGCCACTGCTACCGCATGCTCGGCTCCATCCTCGACGCCGAGGACGCCGTGCAGGAAGCGATGCTCCGTGCGTGGAAGTCGCTCGACCGCTTCAAGGAGCAGTCGTCGATGAAGACGTGGCTGTATCGCATCGCGACCAACGTCTGCCTGGATACGCTCGCCGCGACGAACCGAACCCGTCTCCGCCCGCTCGAGCTCTCCGACACGCCAGGTGTCGTCACCGAGGACATGCCGCTCCCGACGCGCAGTCGCGAGACCTGGGTCGAGCCGATCCCCGACAAGCTGGCTCTCCCCGCCGACGATGCGCACTCGCCTGAGGAGCGCGCCATCCTGAAGGAGAGCATCCGGCTCGCGTTCGTCGCCGCTCTCCAGTATCTGCCACCGCGCCAGCGCGCCGTGCTGCTCCTGACGCAGGTGCTCAACTGGTCGGCCACCGAGACGGCCGAGGCGCTCGACATGAGCGTGGCGGCGGTGAACAGCGCATTGCAGCGCGCGCGTGCCACGCTCGACACGCGCAATCCCGCCGTCGTGCCGCGCGCCTTGAACGAGGAGCAGCAGCAACTCGTTGCGCGCTACGTGGCCGCGTTCGAGGCGTACGATGTGGACGCGCTGACGAAGCTCATGCACGAGGAGGCGACGCTCTCGATGCCGCCGTACGAGCTCTGGCTGCAGGGCCACGAATCGATCTCGCGGTGGCTGCTCACCTACGGCATCGGCTGCGCGGGCTCGAGGATGGTGCCGGTGGAGGCCTGCGGCGGAACGCCGGCGTTCGCGCAGTACAAAAAGAATGGGGCGGAACCGTGGGCGCTGGTGCTTCTCGACGTCGGCGACGACCGCATCATGAGCATGACCTCGTATCTCGACGTCGAGACGCTCTTCCCACGGTTCGGCCTGCCGATGCGGCTCGAGGTGTAAGCCGCCGCGCTGCGAGGGCAATACAGAGCATCGCAAGCAGCACGCGATCCGGGCTCCAGAACGGCTGGAATGGCCGTGCGAAGTTGACGAGCGGCGCGAAGGGGAACTTCGCATGGCCGAGGTTCGCCATCACCGCCACGACGACTCTCGATCCCGGGTAGACGGCGAGCATCGACGTTGCGCCGGACGACGCGCCGAAATGGAAATGCACCCGGCGCAGATGCAGGTCGCTCGCTGTCATCCAGCCGAGCCCGTAGCCCACGAGCGGCGGCGCGCCGGAGCGCGGACGCATGAGCAGCGCGATCGTCTCAGGTCGTAGAAAGCCGACGTCGCGCACGTGCGCGTCACCGAAGCGTGTGAGGTCGTCGACGGTGGAGAGGAAGCCGCCTGACGCCCACTTGGCGCTGAGGTCGTTGAACGGCGAGCGCACGAGACTGCCGTCGGGAGAGAAGGGCGTCTCGGTATCGTAGGTCGTCGTGCGCCGCGCGATCGTCGCACGAGCGACGTCGGCTGTCGTCGAGCTCATGCCGAGCGGATCGAAGACCTCGTGGTGCATGGCGTCGAGGAAGTCGGTCCCTGCCGCACGCTCGATCGCGGCACTCAACAGCACGTAGCCGTAGTTGGAGTAGATGAACGTGGACCCGGGCGCCGCCGCGAGCGGATCGTCGGCGAACGCGCGGAGGCTCGCGACGACGCTCGCGTAGTGCGTCGTGTTGATCGCCTCGCGATCGTCGTGGTACGCGCGGATTCCCGCGCGATGGCTCGCGAGGAGTCGAGGCGTCACCGTCGCACCCTTCTCGGGGAACTCGGGGACCAGCCGCTGGATGGGTGCGTCGAGGTCGAGCCGCCTCCGTTCGACGAGGCGAGCCATCGCCGCGGCGGTGAACAGCTTCGAGACGCTCGCGGCGCGGAAGCGCGTGTCGGGACAAGCGGGGACGCCATGCTCCAGATCCGCCAGGCCGAACCCTTCGTGATAGACGGTGCGTCCATCCAGCATCACCGCGACCGCCATCCCGGGAATGCGTCGGGTGGCCATGATCGACGCTGCCTGCGCACGCAGCATGGGCAGCGCGTCGCGGAAACGCGGATCGACGTAGGAACCGCAAGTGGTCGGCGACGTGGGCATCTCTGCTGCACGCTCGACATACCACGACCCTGCCTGCCAGACCACCAACGCGCCGAGCGTGCCCGCAGCGAGGAACTTTCGAAGCAAGACGAGACCCCACGTCCGCAATGGAGAGAGTACTTTACGCCACAAAGTGCGCTCCCGCAAGCATGCGGTTCTAGTGGGGCGAAAGCACTGCTGCAGAAAGAGTTAGGGCAAATGAGGAAAATTTCGCGTCGCTGACCGATGAGTTTTCAGGGCACCTCCGGTCTAACCCTGTGAAGACCAAAACGAGACCCTCACAGGAGACGACCCCATGTCCGCCACGCTGCTCCGCTCCGCTGCGCTCGACACCTCCCGCTCCTCGACGTCGGTACGCTCCACGATCGCTCGTCCGTCCCGCCGCGCCGTGATCGCCGGCCGCGTCCTCACCGGGATCGTCACGGTGCTGCTCGCCCTCGACGCGGGCATCAAGCTCGCCATGGCCAAGCCGGCGATCGAAGGAAGCGCGCAGCTCGGTTTCTCGCCCGAGCAGGTGTTCGTGATCGGCGTCATCGCCACCGTCTGCCTCGTTCTCTACCTCATCCCGCGCACCGCGCCCATCGGCGCCGTGCTCTGGACCGGCTACTTCGGCGGCGCGATCGTCACGCACTTCCGCCTCGGCAACCCGCTGCTCACGCACGTCCTGTCCCCGATCTACGTCTCGGCACTCATCTGGGGCAGCCTGTATCTCCGCGACCCGCGCGTCCGCGCCGTGCTCGGCAAGCGCTGAGCGATCACGCGCCTTCTTCACCCACCACGAACGCCTCATCTGACGTCATAAACCGAAAA
>DATFOL010000503.1:0-4142 GCA_035265545.1 Gemmatimonadaceae bacterium
CCTCCATCGACCCGATGACCGACCACGAGTACGGGTGCCCCTTCGGGAAGGTGTTCTCGGCGATGGTGATCCACACCTTGCCGTAGGGCTCGTTCTCACCCTGCCGCTTCTCGTTCTGCACGACGCCGCGCTGCTCGTTGAGCCGCGCGCTGTCGATCACACCCACGAGATGCCCCATGCGGTCGGACTCGAGCCAGAGCAGGCGGTCGAGCGCCGAGACGGGAACGTTCTGGAAGTAGTTGGTGCGATCTTCGTTGGTGGTGCCGTTCAGGTCGGTCGCGCCGAGCGGCTCGACGGCCTTGAAGTAGTCCTGGTTGTAGTTCTCGCTGCCGTTGAACATCAGGTGCTCGAACAGGTGCGCGAACCCCGTCTTCCCCTGCGCCTCGTTCTTCGACCCGACGTGGTACCAGACGTTGACCGCGACGATCGGCGCCTTGTGGTCCTCGTGCACGAGCAGCGTCAGCCCGTTCTTGAGCGTGAACCGCGTGTACTTGATGTCCGGGATCCCGGGCGGCGCTGCGCGCGGAGCGTCTGGCGCCGGCGTCTGCGCGATGGTGATGGCGGGAAGCACGGCGGCGAGCAATGCGACGAACAGCAGGCGGCGCATGGGGACGGCACTCCGAGGGATTGGGCTTCCAACTATGCGCCCGGGCACGGACGCCGCTAGGGGAATGTTGCGCGTGGCGGATGGTGCCCGCCTCGACGGGGAGTGGGACGAAGGATCGCGTGCGTCAGGGAACGGGACGCCCCGTGGCGGTCCGCCCCGCGGCCATGCGCATCCCCGTGACCAGATGCTGCACGAACTCCGGCCGCTGCCAGGTGTCGCGGAAGTGTCCGAGGATCGTCGCGAAGACGCGCCCCTGGCCGTACGTCCTGAACCAGCTCACCGGGTGATCGGAGTTCTCCGGCGCGGGGAGCTTGCCCATGTTGGGCGCACCGAGCGAGGCGTTGTCGAGCGCCAGGAGCACGCGGCTCGTCGCGCGCGGGCTCTTGTCCAGGATGTAGAACTCCTCGCGGATCCAGAAGCCGTTGCCCATGTGCGCCGTCGCCGCGTCGGACTTCGCCTCGTTCAGCACGCGCAGGTGCTTCGTCCACGGATGCGATTCGAACAGGCCGCCGCCCACCATCTCGCGGTACTCGTCCCACCCATAGTTGGCGTCCAGGCCGGCGTGAGCGACGACGACACCCTTGCCGCCGCGCACGAAGTCGACGACCGCGCGCTGCTGCTCGGGGGTCACGGCGTTCGGCAGCGGGGCGCGAAGGTGCACCGCGCGCAGCGCCGCCTGGGTGGTGTCCTTCGGCGCGATGCGCAGAGTCGAGTTGGCGAAGAAGAGCAGATCGTACTTCGCCAGGTTCGCCGAATTCAGGTTGGTGAGATTCTCCGTCGTGTCGACGCGGAACTCGGTCGTCTTCTCCAGCTCCCGCATCAGTTCCACGGCGCCCTCGATGCCGTAGGTGTGGCGGAACCCGTGGGTCGCCGTCACCATGAGCACGCGGACCGGCGCGCGCCGATCCCGGACGGCCACCAGCTCGGCCACACTGTTCTGGGTGCTCGTCGCCGTTCGGGGCGTGACGCGCACGTTACGGAAGCGCACGGAGTAGTCCGGCGTGCGATTCACCAGCCCGATGTAGCCCTCGGTCCCCTTCCTCCCGAAGAAGTCGTTCACCTTCTCACCGTTGACCCAGACGGTGTACCGCTGGCCGATCGCGTCGACGCGGAGTGTGTTCCATTCGCCGAGCGCGCGGCTGACCGAGTGGTTCGGCGACATCTGGTCCCGGTGGTGGACCGAGTCGGCGCCCACCGAGTTGATCGCGCCTGTGATGTACACCGACCGCGTGTAGTGCACGGGCTCGCGCCACACCGGCATCTTCGGATCCTCGCCGAGCTTCACCTCGTACGCGCTCCGCTCCGCCGCGTCGAGCGTCGCTGGCGCCTGCGGCAGTCGCAGGAACACGCCGGCCGCCGCGCCCGCTGACTCGGGGAGGTACTCGAGCTCCAGGGTGAAATCACGGAACGGTCGCTCCGCGTAGTAGAGCAGTCCCTTGCCGCGCTGGTTGGCGAGGGTACCGTCGCGCAGCATCTCCATCTGCGGCGTCTCGACCGGCTTCCAGCCGTTCAGGCTCTTGCCGTCGAACAGCACCACCGTCTGTCCGTTCGCGGCGGCACGGGCAGGAGTCTGCGCGGCGGCAATCGGCGAGACGCTTCCGGCCAGGAGGAGTGCCACGAGCACGGGGGCGAGTTTCGGAGTCGAGTTCATGAGACGTGTGGGAAAGGGGCGAACGGGATCATCGGTCTGCTCGGTTCATCCTGCGCTCATCCTGCGCGGTTCAGTGGCGACCATCGTCGGCGAGCACCATCGCGACCGCACGGGCGAGCGCGGTCTCGGGATCGCCATCGGGCGCGACCTGGTCCGCGGCCGCGCGGGCCGCTGCATGCGCGTGCGGCATCGCGACGCCGACGCCGGCCCAGGCGAGCATCGGGACGTCGTTGTTGCCGTCCCCGAACGCCACCACCTGCGCTCGCGCCACGCCCAGCCCGGCCGCCACCTCGGCGAGCGCAGTCGCCTTGTTGATGTTCGGCGCGAAGAACTCGAGGTACGGCGGATCGGTGCGGGTCACGGTGAGCCGCGCGTCGTAGCGCGCGTGCGCTTCGTCCACGGCCGCAGTGATCGCATCCGGATCGCCGAGCCAGATCATCTTCACGACGTCGGCCGGTGGGTCGTCACGCGCGCCGGTGGCGAGCAGGTCGTCCACCCGACGGTGCGGCTCGGAGTTGCGAGCCTGATCGTATGCGATCCACCGCGTCCGGGTCTCGACGTGGATTCCGGCCGGGCGATAGTGCTGCAGCGCGAACCCGCGCGCGCGGCCGTCACGCGTCACTTCGGCCACCTCGTCCGCCGGTATCGCATGCATGAAGTGTACGGCGCTGGTGTCGCTGTCCTGCACGACGGCGCCCCCCGCCGAGATCACCGGCCCCTGTGGCAGTCCGAGCGCGCGATGAAAGGGCAGCATGTTGGCGTGGCTGCGTCCAGAGGCGAGCACCACGCGCGTCCCGTTTGCGACGAGCCACGCCAGCGCCGCCGCGTTCTCCGGGCTGATCACGCCGTCGGGGCCGACGAGCGTGTCGTCGATGTCCACCGCGGCCACCGCGAAGCGGGCAGACGTGGCGCCCTCTGCGCTCATGCGGTGAGCTCCACCACATTGCCATCCGGATCGGCCACCACGGACTCGTAGAAGCCGTCGCCCGTCCATCGCGGCGCCGAGAGCACCGGCACGCCAGCCGCGGCGAGCCGCGCGGTCAGCGCGTCGACCGACCCGGCGGAGCCGAGGGACAGCGCGATGTGGGCGTAGCCGCATCGTGGCTCGTCGGCCGCAGCTCTCGCGTGCGGCGCCTCGGTGGCGACGTCGCTCGGCAGTGTCATCAGCTCCAGCTGTGCGCCACTGGCGAAGCTGACAAAGTACGACACGAATCCCGGACGCCGCGCGCTGCGGTACGGCGCACTGGCGCGTGCGCCGAAGTGACGCTCGTAGAACTCGCGCAGTCGCTCCAGTCGCTCGAGGTCGCGCGTCCACAGCGCGACGTGTGCGATGCGCGGCGAGATCGAGCGCTCGGCGTGGGCATCGGGCACCGTCGCGGCTGCGACCTGGTCGCGTGGAGCGCTCACGTTGAATGCCACGCGTCGAGCTGCTCGCGCAGCACCGCCATCTCCGCGTCCGTGCCGATGCTGATGCGCAGGAACGAGGCGGTGAGCGCATGGTTCGGGAAGTACCGCACCAGCACCTTGCGCGCGTAGAGAAACTCGTACGCCGATCGTGCGACGGCGGGACCCGTCTCGCCACGTGCGTTCACCGGCTCGGTGAACACGAAGTTCGACTGCGACTCGTAGGTGAACCAGCTCCGCCGGCGCGTCAGGTCGGCGATCAATGCGTCGCGCGTGGCGACCACGCGCGCCACGAGTGATTCGAAGTATGGTTGGTCCTCGATCGCCGCCAGCGCCGCAACCTGCGACAGACGACTCACGTTGTAGCTGTCACGCACGCGGTCCAGGACGTCGATCACCGCGGCGTCGGCGAGCGCATAGCCGACGCGGATCCCCGCGAGGGCGTACGCCTTCGACAGGGTGCGGACCACGACCAGATTG
>DATFOL010000504.1:0-7259 GCA_035265545.1 Gemmatimonadaceae bacterium
GAAGGTGCGGCCAGGCAGCGGGATCAGTGGGCGAGGATAGCCCAGCGTCACGATGAGCTGCGTGCTGTCGCGACGGATCAGCTCCAGTGCGTCCGCCAGAGAGTCGAGCGCCGCGCCGCTCATCTCCTCGGGTACGATCACGACGCTCACCACCGACACCTCGAGCGTGTCCGCGAGGGCGAGATCGTTGCGGATCGCCAGGGGCGGCGGCGGACCATCGAGGTCGGGGAACAGCTTGAGCCCGATCTCGAAATCACCCTCCGGGCGCTCCTGCAGCTTCTCGGAGCGTGGATCGTGGATCCGATAGGAATTCACCGCCTGGTCGGCCGGCGTGAGCTGCGTGATGAAGATGATCACCCAGGCGCCGGCCACCACCGCGAGAAACAGGCGGAAGGTCGCCGTCGTGCGGCGAAGCGCCGGGAACGCGGGCGCGATCATCGGCACCAGCACGAGCAGCGGTGAGCTGACCACCGTCGACGACGTCAACACGAACGAGAAGGTGCCCGTCGTTGCGGCGAGAAACAGCAGCGCGGGCGCGGGAAGTGTCGCGCCCGTCGAGGCCATCGAGCGCAGCACCGCGTCGACCGCGATGAGCACGTCGAAGGCCGAGATGAAGAACCCGATGAACGGGTTCACCAGCCGGCGCACCGCGGCGTAGAGCGCCTGAAGGGCGAAGAGGGTCAGCGTGAGTGGCCAAAGCCAGTCCACCTCGGTCACCGAGCGACCCGTGATCGCGTTGCCCGTCGCGAGGTGAATCACGAGCGCGGGCAGCAGCAGGAACCCCGCGAGCCCCGTGAGCGCGACGAACGCGCGCGGCAGGTTGCGCACCTGCACGATGCGGCTCGTGAGCGCGACGTCCCACACGAGGACGACGAGCACGAGCAGCATCTGAACCAGGGGAAGCAGGTTGCGCATCTAGCCGCGCACCCGCGTCTCGCTGGCGACGTTCGCCGGGATCAGGCGACGCACGAAGACGTCGAGCGCTTTGGCGGCGCTCGCTCCATCGCGCGCGATCACGTCGACGAGCGCGAGACCACGATCGGGAAAGGAGTGCACGCTCAGATGGCAGGGATCGAGCATCAGGATGGCGGCGACGCCGCCATCGGTCCCGGTTCTCACGACAGGTGCCGCAACCGTGTTGAACCCTGCCGCGCTCGCGGCAGCGATGAGCAGCCCGCTGAGCATCGGCGCATCACGCAGCGCCCCCGAGCCTACGCCGGTCAGGTCGGCAGCGAGATGCGAGAAGCGCCCGGGCGCCGTCACTCTGCCCTCGGCGTGGAGGTGGGCCGCGGAGGCGCCCCAGCCCGGGGCAGCGACCGGTGGCCGTTCGCGCCCACCGCGCGAACCGCCGCCCACGCGTCGTCGAGCTGGACGTCGAGCCTCACGCGCGTCGTCGTCGTCGCGGGCATCACCCGCTCCCAGGTCGGCGCGGTCGTGCGCCGCAGGAGCACCTCGTAGGCGACGGCGCCGCGCACGGGTGTCCAGCTGATCGCCCATGACTGGCCACCCGACGTCGACTCGCGGTGGAGGACGACAGTGTCCGGCGTCGCCGGCGCGGACGCGAGCGACACGACGGTGGCCGCGTTGAAGCGGGCCACCTGGGCGACGTAGCCGAAGTTCACGTGCGCGAGATCGTCCGAGGGCAGATGTTGTCGCTTGTAGTTCTCCAGGCGCTCCGTGAAGCGAAGTCCGGGCCACCCCGCGCGCACGAACGGCACATGGTCGCCCGCGCGCCAGATGCGGTCCAGTCGCCAGATCGGGCGCACGTCGAGCGCGGGGAGGTACAACGTGCCGACTGCCCACGCGTGGCGGCCCAGCTCGCGGCTCTGGCCACTGTCCGGATCGGCGGCGAAGATGCGTACGCTCGTCGAATCGACCGAACCGTCCTCCGCGACGAC
Organism: Gemmatimonadaceae bacterium; assembly: GCA_035265545.1. GTDB lineage: Bacteria > Gemmatimonadota > Gemmatimonadetes > Gemmatimonadales > Gemmatimonadaceae > AG11. The sequence continues at coordinate 1,899 of DATFOL010000504.1, forward strand.
GTTCCCGATGATGTCGTCGGTCATCGCGGCCACGACGGTCTTTCCCTCACTGCGCAGCCGCTCCGCGAGGTGGATGGAGCCGAGCAGCCCCTGCTCCTCGCCGGCGTAGAGGGCGAAGATCACCGTTGCCTCGAGGCCGCGTGGATAGCGCGCGGCGAGCACGCGTGCCAGCTCCAGCACGGCCGAGGAGCCCGAGCCGTCGTCGTCTGCGCCCGGTGCGTCGCTCGTGGCGTCGTACACCGAGGTCGAAGTCGCGCTGCAGATGCACGAGTCGTAGTGCCCTCCCATGACGACGACGCGCATCGTGTCGCGGCCCGGCAGCACGCCCAGCACATTCACCACGTTCGCGCTGATGCCCGCCGGGTGCCTCGGCACGGCGATCATGCCGGCGTCGTACTCGACGCGAAGGCAGCCGCCACAGTCGCGCGCGATGGCCGAGAGCCGATCGTGCAGCCATCGCCGCGCCGCGCCGATGCCCCTCGTCACCGAGAGAGTATCCGAGAGCGTGTTCCGCGTGCCGAACGCGACGAGCGTCGAGTCGGTCGTACGCAGCCGCGTGGGAGAGACTTCGGCCAGCAGCGCCGCCAGGGCGGTATCGCGCCGCAGTCCGATGCGCGGATCGGCGGCCCAGTTGGAGGCAGGTGAGATCAGCAGCCCCGAGGCGCCCGGGCCGATCTCGGTGCGCGTCGTCGTCGAGGTGCAGGCGGCGAGGATCAGCCCAACCGCGACGCGGAGCGCGCGTGGCGGACGCCAGACGGTCCGGAGGGCAGGGGGACGCGTGGCGGCCATCCGTCGACTCATCCCGCTTCCACCCATCACGTCACCTCCGTGCTCGAGACCGTTCTCCCGCCAAGCTAGAACCCGGTCGCGCACGCGACAAGCAACGCAGCGGTGCACCGGCTGGGGGGAGAAGTGTATCATTCACGACGATGACCGCACGACGAACGCTCGGCAGCATCCCGAACATCCTCTCCTGCTCGCGGCTCGCGCTCGCGGCGGGATTCGTCGCGTCGAGCGCGACGGAGACGCAGGTCGGTATCATCGGGGTCGCCGCGGTGACGGATTTCCTCGACGGCTGGCTGGCGCGCCGCGTCAAGGCGACCTCGCGCTGGGGCGCCATGCTCGATCCGATCGCTGACCGCTTCTTCGTGCTGACCGTCGTCGGGACGATGCTCTACACCGGGCGGTTGAGCACGGGCGGCTATTTCGTGATGATCCTGCGCGACATCGCTACGGCGGTCGGGTTTCTCGTGGCGCGGATCGTCCCGTGGCTCCGCGCCGTCACCTTCAAGGCGCGGATGTCGGGCAAGGTCGTGACGGTGCTGCAGCTCGTCACTCTCGCCGCGCTGCTGATCGCGCCGACGATTGCATCCTGGCTGATCGTGCTCGTCGGCGTGGCCTCGGTGATCTCGATCGCGGATTACACGCTCGCGCTCTGGCGCGCTCGCGCACGGTGAGCCTTCGCCGCGCGAGCGGAACGGCGCTCGCGGCGATCGTGCTGCTCGCAGGAGTGCCATCGATGATACGCGCCCAGCTCCCACGTGCGGCCGTCGCTCCCGAGGTGAGGCTCGACGTCCTCGGCGGACGGCCATCGTCGGTGCAGGGCGCGGTCGGATTGGAGATCCCCGCTGGCGCCTACGTGCGCGTAGGGCTGCTCGCCGGAGCGGGTGCGACCGTGGAGGAGGGCGAGACGTCGCGCGCGGCGGGCCGCGTCGACGTACTCGCGCGCTTCCTGCTCGACCCGTTCCGCCAAGCGCGGTGGGGGTTCTCGGCGGGCGCCGGCGTCAGCGTGCGTGCCGATCCCGGCAAGCGCGTGAGTCCGCAGCTGCTGGTTGCACTGGACCTCGAAGCGCGCCGTTGGAGAAACGGCGTGACGCCCGCGCTGCAGATCGGACTTGGCGGCGGCGTGCGTGGCGGCGTCGGACTGCGCTGGAGCGGACGTGCGGCGCGCTGATCCGCGGCGCAGGCGGACACGCAAACGCCCCCGGATGTCTCGGGGGCGCGTCGTATCCTGCAGGAGGCGGTGAGGCTCAGGCGGCGGACGCCGCGTTGCCCTCGGTCCGAGCCTTGGGCGGCTGCGCGAAACGCAGGCCCAGGGTCTTCAGCTCCGCGATCTGCTGCTCGCTCAGCTCGGGGAACCGCTCCGTCATGTACTTGATCGTGTCGCCGAACCACTCCTCGACGTGCTCGGGCTCAGCGCCGACGACACCGCACCGCATGATGTGCTGGAAGAGCTCGTCGCGCGCCTGCTCGAACGGGGAAGGCTCGGTGGGGCCGGCGTATCGACGCGCCCCGGAATTTCGCTGCTGTTTGGCCATGTAGTGGGAATAGGGTTGAAGTCCAACAAATATAACAAGAAAGAGGCCTCGATTGCAGCCGCGAGCGCACTTTTTCGCGTGATCAGCCGTGCAATGCAGCGGCACCAATGAACTCGAGCAACACTGAGACCACGGTGTCGGGAACTTCCTCTGGGACGAGACGCCCCACGCCAGGCAACCGAACGAGACGGCACCCGGGTATCGCATCCGCGAGCCGATCGGGAAAGCGGGGCCCGACCCACGGGTCCTGATCCCCCCACAGGATCAGCGCCGGTTGTGGCAGCGAGCCCAGCTCGGCGTCCTCCATGTCCTCGTCGTCGATCGCGCGCGCGAGGAGGAGGAGATGATTTAAACCCTCCTCACCCACATAAGGTGCCAGATATCGCGCAACGAGCTTGTCGGGCATGTTGGCTTCGTTCGCGACGCTCCGGCGCAGCACCTCGCCGAGGATCGGCGCCGCGCCGAGAATCCCGCGCGAGGCGCGGAAGGCGAAGCGCGCCGTATTGCGCTGCAGCTCGGTGATGTCGCCGGCCGGGATCTCGTCGAGCGCGATCGGGTTGATGAGCAGCAGCCGCTCCACGCGCTCCGGTCGGCTCGACGCGAGCCGCAGCGCGACGGCGCCACCAAGATCGACGCCGACCACCGTCGCTTTGGGGAGACGCAGCGCCGTGAGGGCACGGTCGACCAGCTCGGCCTGCGCGGCGATCCCGAAGTCGGCGTCGAACGGGCGATCGGACTCCCCATAGCCGAACAGGTCGATCGCGAAGGCCGTGCGGTTCGCGAGTGCGATCTCGGGCGCGATGTTGCGCCAGAGGAAGCTCGAGGTGCCGAACCCGTGGATCAGGATGATCGGCGCGCCGCCATGCCCGTAGCGCTCGACGTGCATCGACCCGGGTCCGACCGGAATGCGCAACAGATCAGCGTCTATGGGGTCCTCCTGATCGGGGTGCGGGTCAATGGCGTCCCATCGGCGTGCCGTGCCGAGCGCATCCTCATCACGCGCGCTCGACAGGTCAAGGCTGGCACCGCCAATGCACGCCTCAGGCCGTGCCACGTGATGTTATCACCGACTCGCGCGTCGGTTCCTTGCATCGTGCCATTCCCGTTCTAGCTTTCCCCGCGCCGGCGAGCGCGTGCGTCACGCGCTCGCCGGTCCCCGCCTTTCCCCGACCACCACCGCAGCATGTCGGAGCAGACGTACGACGACGGGCGCGCCCGAAACCTCGAGCAGATCCTCCGCGCGCTTGCCGAGCGCATCCGGGAGCTCGACGAGCAGGGACGCCTTCTGGCGAACGCGAGCGAGCTGACCAAGCTGTTGGGCGAGGCGCGAAGCGAGCTGTTTCACTACGAAGTACGCGCGACCTACGACACTCCCGAGGTGGCGGAAAGCCGCCGCATCGTCAACGACGCCATCCAGCAGGCGGACCAGGGGACCACATGGCAAAGCAGCGAATGGACGGAGGACGGGGACGACGCCCCGGAGTGGTGAGCTCGGCCAAGCGCGGCGGCCCCGGGAGGGGTTTCTGGCTGGCGCTGGGTCTCGCGGCGATTCTCGGACTCGGTGCGCTCGGCTACCTGACCACGCGGCCCAAGGTCACCGCCACGACGATCGATCCGAACCTGCCGCCGATGAAGGCAGAGGGGTACGTGCTGGGCAGCGCGAGCGCGCCGCTGGAGGTGATCGAGTTCGCCGACTTCGAATGTCCGGGCTGCGGCAACTTCGCCACCCTGACCGAGCCGGACGTCCGGACCAATCTCGTGAACACGGGGAAGATCCGCGTCAGATTCATCGACTACCCCCTCCCGATGCACAAGAACACCTGGGACGCGTCCCTCGCGGCCGCGTGCGCCAACGATCAGGGGAAGTTCTGGGAGATGCACGACGTGATCTTCAACAACCAGGACCGCTGGAATGGTGAGGCGACCAGCCGGCCGCGTCCGGTCCTGGCCCAGCTGGCGAAGGGGATCGGCCTGGACATGTCGAAGTACGAAGCCTGCATGGACGCCGACACCCACCGAGCCAAGGTGCAGTCGCACCTGCAGGAAGCGGAGCGTCGTCAGGTGCAGCAGACGCCGACGTTCATCATCGGCGGAAAGCTCATCCCGGGCGCGCTTCCGTACGACACGTTCAAGAAGCTGATCGACGAGGAGCTCGCCAAGGTGCCCGCTACCAGCGACACCGCGATGAAGCCAACGGATGCCCGACCCAGCATGGAGCTTCCGGTCGATTCATCGCGCCGTTCGCCGGCCCGCGCCGACAGCAGTGCGAAGAAGGCCGGCGCCCGATGAACAAGCGCATGCTGGTGGCGCTCGTCGCGCTGGCCGGCGTCTTCGTGGCGCTCTACCTCACGCTCTACAAGCTCGGCTACATCGGCACGCTCGCCTGCGCCGTCGGATCGTGCGAGACCGTGCAGACGTCAAAGTGGGCCACCTTCCTCGGCTTCCCGGTCGGCGGGTGGGGAGTGGCGTACTACCTCGGGGTGCTCGCGCTCGCGCTGCTCGGGCTCACCGGTCGCTACGCGGATTCGCGCCGGCTCTCCGACGTCCTGCTCGGCGTGACGGGCTTCGGCCTGCTGTTCTCGCTCTGGCTCACGTATCTCGAGCTGTTCGTGATCCACGCGATCTGCCAGTGGTGCGTGGTATCGGCGATCCTGGCGACGATACTGTTCGTCCTGAGTTGGCTGGATCGCCGCGACGTCACCTCGCTGCTTGACGATGAGGCCGAAGAGGTGGCCGAGCATCTGCGCGAGGGAGCGTTCGGCGCGCAGATCCGGAACACCAGCGAGGTGGCGATTCGGGCGGTCGGGCGGGAGCAGAAGTGACTCTGTGACTCAGTGACCTTCGCGGCGCTGCGCGCCGCTGGCGACTCGGTTGACTGAGTCACTGAGTCACTGAGTCACTGGTCACTGAGTCACCGCGCCGCGCCCAGCGCCGCTCCCAGCGCCGCCAGCGCTACTCGCGCCGCCTCGGGCGCCGCGTGCGAGTGCCGCGACAGCTCGACCGAAGCGATGCCATCGAAGCCGACCTCGTCGAGCGCACGCAT
>DATFOL010000505.1:0-5792 GCA_035265545.1 Gemmatimonadaceae bacterium
CGCCGAACGTCGTCTGCAGCTGCGTGTGCTTGTAGAGCTGATTGAGCACCACGCGCGGAATGGCGTCGCGCTTCAGCTCGATCACCATGCGCAGGCCTTCGCGATCGCTCTCGTTCCGCAGGTCGCTGATCCCCTCGAGCTTCTTGTCGCGCACCAGCTCGGCGATGTTCTCCATCAGCCGCGCGCTGTTGACCTGATAGGGGATCTCGGTGATGACGATCTGGGACTTGTTCGACGACTCCTTTTCCTCGATCACCGCGCGCGCGCGCACGACGATCCGGCCGCGGCCCGTGTCCTGGTAGTCCTTGATCCCCTCGCGACCGTAGATGTAGCCGCCCGTCGGGAAGTCCGGGCCCTTGATGAACTTGCGGAGGTCGGCCGGCGTCGCGTCGGGATGATCGACGAGATGCACGATCGCGGCGACCGTCTCGCGCAGGTTGTGCGGCGGGATGTTCGTCGCCATGCCGACCGCGATCCCCGACGAACCGTTGACGATCAGGTTCGGGATCCCCGCCGGCATGACCGTCGGCTCCTCGAGCCGGTCGTCGAAGTTCGGACCGAAGTCGACGGTGTTCTTGTCGATGTCGGCCAGCATCTCCATCGCGATCGGGGAGAGCTTGGCCTCGGTGTATCGATAGGCGGCGGCCGGGTCGCCTTCGACCGATCCGAAGTTCCCCTGACCGTCCACGAGCGGATAGCGCAGCGAGAAATCCTGCACCATGCGCACGAGCGCGTCGTACACGCTCTGGTCGCCGTGCGGGTGATACTTGCCGAGCACGTCGCCGACGACCGTCGCGCACTTCTTGTACGGACGCCCCGGCACGAGACCCAGCTCGTTCATCGCGTAGAGCACGCGCCGGTGTACCGGCTTGAGCCCGTCACGTACGTCGGGGAGCGCGCGCGAGACGATGACGCTCATCGAGTAGTTGATGAACGACTCGCGGATCTCGTCGTCGATGAGACGGGGAAGAATGCGTTCGCGGTTGTTCGGAGCGGTCATGGAGGACTTCGTTTTGAGACGTACTGCGGGCTGGAATACAGACTATGTAACATAGCGCTCGGAAGTGGAGAAATCAAGGCTCTGCCACATTCGTAAATCTATATCGGACAAGAGCTTACGAGACGGCTTCAACGTGTCGTCTCAGCCTCGGCTCGGAGGCCGGTTTTCGGCCTGCTTTCGGGACGTCGGAAGCCCGTTCGCGAGCGGCGCAATCGCCCCGGCGAGCAGCTATCTCACGCCGGCCAGTGCGGCGACGAGCAGCACCGCCCACTGCGGCCCCGTCGCCGACGTGGACGAGGGCTCGTACCATTCCGTCAACGAGTGCGAATCGCCGCTGCGACCGCCGAAACCGATCACGATCGCCGGAATGCCGAGGCTCAGCGGGAGGTTCGCGTCGGTGCTCGCCGCCTGTGGCGACGGAGTGAAGCCGAGCGCGCGGCCCGCCGCGATCGCCGTGGCGACGATCGTGCTCCGCGCCGTTTGCGCATTGTTCGCGGGACGCAGACCGATCGTGTCGATCTGGAGTGTCAACGCCGGCTTCCCATCGCGGCCGGCGCCCCATCGCGCGTTCTCGGCCGCGAGCGCCGCCTGGAAGATCGACTTCACCTTCGCGTCGAGCTCGCGCAGCGCATCGGCCGATTCGGACCGAAGGTCCACCTCCGCGCTGGCCTCGAACGGGATGGCGTTCACCGACGTCCCGCCGGTCACCGTGCCGACGCTGAACGTCGTCTTCGGAGATTGCGGCACCCGCAGCTCGGCGATCGCGGCGATGGCACGCCCCAGCGCGTGGATCGGGTTCACGGTCCCGAACGCCCCCCAGCTGTGCCCACCCGGTCCCTTGAACGCGACTCGGTAGCGATTGCTGCCCACCGCGCGGGTGATCAGTCCAAGGTCGTCCTCGTCGATCGAGACGAAGTAATCGATCTTGCCTGCGAGCTCGCGCTCGAACAGATGCCGCACGCCACGCAGGTTTCCCGCGCCTTCCTCACCGACGTCGCCGACGAAGTACACGGTGCCATTCGTCGAGACGTTGGCTCGCTGGAACGCGCGGGCGACAGTGAGCACGACCGCCAACCCTCGACAATCGTCGGCGATCCCGGGTGCGCTGAGTCGTGCCCCGGTGCGCTTGACCTTCACGTCGGTGCCCTCGGGGAACACCGTATCGAGATGCCCGGCGAGCATGACGCTGGGGCCCTTCCCCGTGCCGGGCCGCTCGGCGATGACGTTGCCGACGCTGTCGAGCCTGACGTTGCGCAGGCCCAGAGCCTCCAGACGGCGACGGAATTCGAGCCCGCGCATTCGCTCCTTGAATGGGGGCGCGGGGATCTCGCAGATGGAGATCTGCTGATCCAGCGTCCATGCGCTGTCCGCGCCCGCGGCAGCCATCGCAGCTCGGACCCGGGGATGCGTCGCGGGAACGGGCATCTGCGCCGCGAGGGGCGCCGACAGGAGCAGCAGGCCGGCAATGAATCGTGGGTTCATCCCCTTCCGGTGAGCGAGGTCCACGAACGGGTGCCGAGCGGCAGGCGTACTTGGCGCGAAGCGCACGACGGGTCGGGCGCTACTCGCTCCCCTGCATCCCGCTCGGCTTGCGCTCGCCGAACTCGATCTCCATCTCGGCATCCTCTCGCGCTTCGAGCTCGCGTTCGCGCGCGAGAGCCGCGTCGCGCTCGAGTCGGTACTGCTCGTACCATTCGCGCGTCACCTCGCCGGCGAGCTCGCGGTTGCCCAGCCCGAAGGCGAGCGCCATCGCGAGCGCGATCGCGCCGAACAGGATCGCGAACGCGGTGGTGACGATGTCCGTCGCGATGCCGAGCTCCTGGAGCGCCATGAACACGGCGAGCAGGATCACCCCACCGCGCCCGACGCGCGCGAGTGCACGACCACCGTGCAGCGCACCGGCCGACGCAGAGATCAGTCCGCCGACGAAGCCACCGAGCACGATCCCGGCGAGGATGATCACGATCGCCGCGATCACGCTCGGGATGTAGCTCACCAGCTCGGAGAAGACGTTCGCCAGCGACTCCAGCCCCAGCGCGTTCGCCGCCACGAGGATCACGGCGAACATCACCAACCAGAACACCAGGTTGGAGATCACGCGCACCGGGTTGAAGTGCGACCCCGAGCGCTCCACCGCCTGCATCACCCCGCCGCGCTCCAGCAGGCGGTTGAACCGGATGCGCCGGAGGAATCGCTCCGTCAGCTTCTCCAGCACCTTCGCGAGCAGATATCCCGCGAACAGGATGACGGCCGCACCACCGAGCGCCGGGAGCATCTCGCCGAACACCTGTGCGAAGCTCGTCTGCAACCGATCGCCGAAGTCGATAGCGGGAGATTGGAACATGGCGGGGAGATGGGGGATGCGCTCTAACTTAACTGGCACTGCCGTACTTGGTACGAGTGAGGTGCCGCGTACCTGGACCCGCGCGACTGCTCCCACGAATGCGCGGCTCGGCACTCGTCCGGAAAGCTCTGATCAGGGCGTGTCTGGTATAGCGGCTTCCGAGCATTCGGCGGGGCTGGTCTGCCAGTCCAGGTACGTCAGTCGTATCGAGTACCGGATACGGCAGTGCCCTCAATTTCTCGTCCCTCTCCTCCGATCGAAGATCACGCTTCGCTTGCACTCCGGACAGATCAGCCACTCACGCTGGCGCGCGTAACCGAGACCGAACGAGCCGCCGCCGATCGCGCGCGACGTCATGGGCGTCCCGTCGCGCGGGCAGATCGGCTTCTCGCCCGCGGTGACCGCGGCGCGGATCGCCTGCTGCTCGGCCGGCTCGAACTGCGCGTGCTCGCCGCTCATGTCGCGATTCGCACGACCAGCTTCCCGAACTGCTCGCCGCTCGCCATCCGCTCGAACGCCGGCCGGGCGTCGTCCAGCGCGTAGACGCGGTCCACCACCGGGCGGAGCCGCCCGTCCCGGAAGTGCGCGACGATGGCGTCGAACTCCTCGTCGTTGCCCATCGTCGAGCCGAGGATGCTCCACTGATTCCAGAACAGGCGGCGGACGTCCGTCGTCACCATCGGGCCCGACGTCCCGCCGCACGTGACGAGACGCCCGCGCCGCCCGAGCGAACCGAGAGACTGGCCCCACGTTGCTTCGCCCACCGAGTCCACCACGACGTCCACGCCGCGCTTTCCCGTCCGCGCGCGCATCTCCTTCCCCACGTCGACGCCGCGATGATTGATCGTCGCGTCGGCACCTAGAGCCAGCGCGCGTTCGAGCTTCGCATCGCTCCCCGACGTCACCGTCACGTAGGCGCCAAGCAGCCTGGCGATTTGCAGGCAGGCGAGCGCCACGCCACCGCCGATTCCCCAGATGAGCACGTGCTCGCCGCGCTGGAGCCGGGCACGCGACACGAGCATCCGCCACGCGGTCAACGTCGACAGGGTGAACGCCGCGCCCTCGACCGGATCCGTGTCCGATGCGACGCGACGCACGTTCGCCGCGGGCACGACGACCTGCTCCGTGAGCGTGCCCGGCAGATGCTCACCGAGCACACCAAACCGCGGACACAGCGGCTGCTCGCCGGCGCGGCAGTACGCGCAGGTCCGGTCGCTCAGCCCCGGGTTGATCAGCACGCGATCGCCGACGTCGAGACCGCTCACCGCGGCGCCGACCTCCTCGATCGTTCCCGTCGCGTCTGACCCGATGATCCACGGCGCGACGATCCGCACGTTGGGCAGCCCGCCGACGACGAACAGGTCGAGATGGTTGAGCGCGGCCGCGAGGATGCGCACGCGAACATGCGTGTCCGACGCGAGCGGCGGCACCGGGAGATCGTCGCGCAGCTCGAGGCGATCGAGCCCGCCGTGGGCCGAGATGGTGAGTCCTCGCACGCCGATGGTCGAGGGTTATATTGCTCGGCGAATGCTATCCGGGGGCCGAGCGGGGCGAAAGGCGCGCGCTCGGCCTCCCTGATTCGCTCCGAGACGCGCACTCATGACTGCAATCAAAGTCCCTCCGCTCGGCGAGTCGATCGTCGAGGCGACCGTGTCCCGCTGGCTCAAGCAGGAGGGCGACGCGGTCGCCGCCGGTGATACGCTCGTCGAGCTCGAGACCGACAAGATCACCGTCGAGGTGCCGGCGCTGGCTGCGGGAGTGCTCGCCAAGCGCGCGCGCAACGAGGGCGACGTCGTGAAGGTCGACGAGCTGCTGGGCGAGCTCACGGAAGGCGCGGCCGCCCCAGCCGCTGCGCCCGCCGCCGCGGCGCCTGCGGCATCCCCTCCCTCCGCCCCTGCAGCGAGTGCGCCAGCTCCCGCGTCCGCCGCATCGGCACCGGCGCCCGCGGAAGTCCGCGCATCCCCGGCGGCACACCGCGTCGCTGCCGAGCAGGGTGTGAACCTCGCGGGCGTTACCGGCACGGGCCGCGGCGGCGTCGTGAGCAAACCCGACGTCATCGAGCACTTGGCCGCGGGCGGCACGACCGCGCCCGCACCACCCGCTGCGCCTGCGAAGCCCGCCGCGCCCGCACCCGTCGCTGCGCCATCGCCGGTCGCTGGCCCGGCGCGCCCACCCGCCCCCGCCGGCGAGCGCGAGACGCGCGAGAAGATGACGACGCGCCGCAAGCGCATCGCCGAGAATCTGCTCCTCTCGCAGAGCTCGACGGCCACTCTCACCACGTTCAACGAGATCGACATGTCCGCCGTCAGCGCGCTGCGCGAGCGGATGAAGGAGAAGGTCGAGAAGGAGCACGGCGTGAAGCTCAGCTTCATGCCCTTCTTCGTGAAAGCGGCGACGATGGCGCTCAAGGCGTACCCGATCGTCAACGCACAGATCGACGGCGACTCG
>DATFOL010000506.1:0-3291 GCA_035265545.1 Gemmatimonadaceae bacterium
CACGGTCGAGCGGCTCGCCCAACTGCTCACCCACATCCTCGCGGCGCCGGTCATGCTCGTCGCCGCCAACCGGCGATCGACCGGCGTCGGTGTGCGCCCGCGAGGAGACCGCATCGAGGTCACCTGCGACTTCACACCCGACGCAGCGCTGATGGCCGCGACGGCGACGCTGATCGTCGGCATCGTGCGCGCGGTCATGGCCTGGCCGAGCTACGAGCCAGCGGAGCTCGAGCGCCATCGGATTCCAGTGGTGCAGGGGTTCGTCCCCGCGTTGCACAGCTCGCGAAAGGGCTGGGTGGCGCGAAGCGCCTGCTTCCAGACCAACCCGTTCGCCTGCGACGTGAACGCCTCGCTGTGGGCGACCACGAGCGGCGCCCGCCTCTCGCTCCGCGAGATGGCGGGACGCACGACGCGTGCTTTCTGGCGCTCGATCCGTGAGCTCGCAGACCCGCTCTCGCTCGAGCTCATCGCGAGTATCATGCGCGGTAGAGTCCCGTCGCTCCTCGAGCTCCCCGACCGGCCAGCAGCGTACGACGATGTCGGACGGCTGTGCCGGTGGGACGATCTCTTCCCGATCACCCTGCTGTCGCGGTCCCGGTTCGAGCGGGTGCTCGGCAACGCGATCGCCGGCCGGCGAGTGCGCATGGATGGAAACTGGCATCGGCCGATCGGAGTGCGCGGCTGGTCGCACGTCGTCTTCCGCCGGGAGAGCGACGGCGTGCGGCGCGTGATGTCGCTGGACGAGATGCTCGTGCATCTCGACGCGTGGGACCGGACTGGCGATCGTCGCCTGGCCCAGCGACAACTCTCGGCGCGCGAGCGCCGCGAGATCGCGCGCCGATTGCTCGCCCAGCGACGTGCCCAGATCGAGGCCGACGAGCATCGTCGCCGCGAGAGCGACGAGCAGGGCGCGGAGGGCGAGGACGAGCCACTCGGCGAGGCCGGGGAGCCCCTGAAAGATTCATCGCGCACACCGTCCTCCGACTCCCGCGCCGGGAGCGAGATCGCCAGACCGCGCCCAGCACCGTCTCGACGCGATCGTGAGAGTGCCAGGCCGCACCCGCGGGACGTCGTGTCCGCTTCCGGAGTGGGTGACCCATCGCGGCATGCACATTGAACTACTCACTCGGGTTCCGCCGGTACCACGGCCACGTCACCCGTGAGAGAGGACATGCTCGACTCCGTCATGCATCGCGAGGCGAACGGCGATACGCCGAAGTACGTCGCGCCTGAGCTCTCCTATCTGCTCGATCGCATCGTCAACGTGTGCTTCGTCGGTGCGCCGGGGGCCGCCGACCGTGAATGGACGCTCGTCGATTGCGGCCTTCCAGGATCGGCGTCGAAGATCAAGCGGGCGGCTGCCCGCCTGTTCGGTGAGGATTCGCGGCCGGCGGCGATCGTGCTGACGCACGGCCACTTCGACCACATCGGAGCGGTGCACACGCTCGCGCACGAGTGGGACGTACCGGTCTACGCGCACGAGCTCGAGCTCCCGTATCTCACCGGACAGTCGTCGTACCCGCCTCCCGATCCACTCGTCGGTGGCGGCGCGATGAGCCTGATGTCGGCGATCTTCCCCAAGCGGCCAATCGACCTCGGCCGACACGTGCGCGAGCTGCCCGCCGATGGCAGCGTGCCCGGCGCGCCCGGCTGGCGGTGGATTCCGACGCCGGGGCATTCACCAGGGCAGGTGTCGCTCGTGCGCGACGCGGATCGTACCGTCGTCGCCGGCGATGCGTTCACGACGACGAAGCAGGAATCGTTGGTGGCCGCGCTCACTCAGCGCGCCGAGATCCACGGTCCACCGATGTACTTCACGGCGGATTGGGACAGGGCGCGCGCGTCGTTGAAGCATCTGGCCGATTATGCGCCGACCGCCGCGATCACGGGACATGGTCCGCCGCTCCGCGGTGAGCGCCTGCAGGATGGCCTGCGCAACCTCGCGGCGCATTTCGACGTGTGGGCACGTCCGGCACGCGGTCGCTATCGCGACACGCCTGCGATCACCGACGGATCGGGCGTCGTCGAGGTACCGCCGCCGCAGGTGAGCGCGCGCACCGTCGTGCTCGCGGGGCTGGCGCTCGGCGCCGCCATCGCGATCGCCAGCACCATCGGCCGCCGCGACGATGAGGAGGAGCGCCGCACGGACGAGATCGCGCGACTCACGACGACGGCGGACGACCTCGTGCCGGAGATGTCTTCCGGCGATGGAGCGGGTCATCCGTCGGACGATGTGTCCCTGCTCGCGACCCGGTTGAGCGACAGTCCCTCGGAGATCGACGCCGCAACGCGCTGACGACCTCGCCTCACAACGTTCAACGACTCGAGGAAGTGCAACCATGGTACTCGAAACCAGAGGTCCGCGCCGGGTCCCCCAATCCGCCACCAAGGACGACATCGACTGGGCGTCGTTCGATCCTCCAGGAGATTCAGATCACAATGTCGGCAGGGCTGAGCGGATCGGCTCCGTCGCGCTCGGCGCGGCCCTCGTGGGACTCGGCATTCGGCGGCGCGATCCAGCCGGTCTCGTTGCCGCGCTGTTCGGTGGATACTTCGTCGCGCGAGGCGCGACCGGTCGCTGCCCGGTTTACCGCTCGCTCGGCGTGAGCACCGGCGCCGCCGACGCAGTGCTCGGGTCGACTCACCGCGACGACGTCACCAGCCGCGCCGCGACGGTGAACGCGCGCAAGGCGGTGAAGGTCGAGCGTTCGGTCACGATCGACAAACCGCGCGAGGAGCTGTTCGCGTTCTGGCGCAACTTCGAGAACCTGCCGCGATTCATGGAGCATCTCGTGTCCGTCCGCGTCGACTCGGCGATGCGCTCGCGCTGGGAGGCAAAGGCACCCGCCGGTCGCACCGTGGAGTGGGACGCCGAGATCGTGAACGAGGTGCCGAACGAGATCATCGCCTGGAAGAGCATCGGCGAGCCCGACGTGCCCAACGCCGGGTCGGTGAACTTCTCCGACGCCCCGGGTGGGCGCGGCACCATCGTGCGTGTGACGCTGGACTGGGAGCCGCCCGCCGGACGGATCGGCGCGATGCTCTCGCACTTCTTCTCCGAAGAGCCCGACCAACAGATCCGCGAGGATCTGCGCAAGTTCAAACAGCTGATGGAGACGGGGGAGATCACCACGTCCGCGCGCCGCGTCGAGGATTCGGCGTACGTCGGCGCGACGCCGCAAGCGTAATCCGCATGCGGGCCGTCACGTGGCAGGGCACGCGCAAGATGCGCGTCGACACCGTGCCCGACCCGGAGATCATCCAGCAGGACGACGTGATCGTGAAGGTGAC
>DATFOL010000507.1:0-2939 GCA_035265545.1 Gemmatimonadaceae bacterium
GCCGGCACTGGCCGGCTCCGCTCCTCGGACCCGCGCGCCGCCTTCGCCTGGAGCTCGTCGGGGGTCACGCCGGCCGGGATGAAGCGCAGCTTCACGCCGCCGAAGCGCACGTCCGGCGCGCCATCCAGCCGGCGCTCACCCGTGACCCGCGATCCGCCGACGTACGTTCCATTCGTCGAGTTCATGTCTACCGCATACCAGCCGTCGTCCCGCCGTTGAAGCTTCGCGTGTATCTCGCTCACGCTGTCGTCCGACAAACGTACGTCGTTGTTCGGGCCGCGGCCCACCTGGGCATGGGGCGTGCGAATCGAATAGCGGAGTCCCTTTGAAGGGCCCTCATTCAATACCTCGAGCACCGCGAGCGGCTCCTGTGGCGTCTCTACCACCCGCTGGTTGAACAGCGTATCCGCGAGCGAGGGAGTCGGCAGCTCCGAACGGAGCACCACGCCTTCCTTCGTCGCGATGTTGGCTGTGGGAGGTGTCGGGGTGAGCACGTCGGCGTAGAAGCGGAATTCCTCCCCGCCGACGCGAATCACGTCCGCGCGCGCAAGCCGGTGCGAGCCCTGGATTCGCTCACCGTTCACGTACACGCCGTTGGAGCTCGTGTCGCGGACGACGTACCCGTCCTCGGTGGGCGCGAGCTCGGCGTGGCGGCGTGAGACCTCGTTTCGTGGCACGACCACGTCGCATCCTGCGTCCCGTCCAATGACGAGACCCTTGTCGGGCACTTCGTATTCCTTGCCGTCCACCAGCGAGACGAGCCGTCCGCCCGACGGCGCGACGGGTCGCGCAGAACCGGTGCGGCGCACGCCGCCGTCTGCGGGAATCGCCTCGGAGCTCATGTAATGCGTCGCGCCACGCTTCGACTCATCGGCATACCGCAGCTCGAGCCCCGCGACCTCGACCTTGTCGCCATGCATCAGGGGCGTCGGCTCGGGACCCAGCAGCACCCCGTTCACCCGTACCTCCGACTGTGGCGCGGCGCGACGGATCGCCACCGCGTGATCGCCGGTCCGCTCGATCACCGCCTGCACGCCCAGCGCAGCGTCCGTCGGCAGCACCAGATCCGCATCGGCTCCCGCGCCGATCCGGATGATGCCCTCCGAAAGTGGAAACTGTTCGTCGTTGAGCTGGAGAACGGCCATGGTGGGTGAAGCGCGGTCTGAACGGCGGCGCGAAGTACGCTGATACGGGGCGTTGGAGCTGCGTCGCCCAGGACCGTAGTCGCGGAAGCTACCCGCCGCCCGAAGGGCTGGCAAGCGCGGTGGAGCTCGCCTTCGCGACTGCGCTCGCCGCGTCGCGTTGCTCGGTAACTTCGCCCGCTTGCAGACGATACAACCGATCGTACAGTCCGCGCATCGCGCGTAGGGAGGCGTGCGTCCCGCGCTCGCGCACCTCGCCGTGATGCAGCACCAGAATTTCGTTGGCTCCCACCACGGTGCTCAACCGGTGCGCGATCGCGATCGTCGTTCGACCGCGCATCAGCGTCGCCAGCGCGCGCTGGATCTCCGCCTCGGCACGGCTGTCCACCGCGCTCGTGGCCTCGTCGAGGACCAGCACCGCCGGATCCGCCGCGATCGCCCGCGCGAACGACAGCAGTTGCCGCTCGCCCACGCTCACCGACGCCCCACGCTCGCCGAGCACCTGATCCAGCCGCGCCGGGAGCCGCTCGATCACGCGATCCGCTCCGACTCGCCCCGCCGCCGCCATCACGGCCGCATCGTCCAGTGGCGCATCCAGCCGAACGTTTGACCGGACGTCCGCCGCGAACAGGAAGATGTCCTGCTGCACGTAGCCGATCAGCCGCCGCCATTCGTCGATCGGCAGGTCGCGCACGTCAACGTTGTTGGCCGTGATTCGCCCACGCTGAGGCTCGTAGAATCGCAGCAGCAGGTTGACGATCGTCGTCTTCCCCGCGCCGGTGTGGCCGACGAGGGCGACCGTCTCTCCCGGCCGTGCGGTAAAGCTCACCCCGCGCAGCACCCACTCCGGCGTCGAACCGGGCTCTCCGTAGTGGAACCAGACGTTCTCGAACGCGATCGTCACCCCTTCCTTCCGTTCGTCGGCCTCGGGCACGCCCGGATGCAGCACTTTCGCCGGGGGGGCGCCCGAGGGAGCGGTATCGAGCAGCAGGAAGATCCGCTCGGAGGCGGCCATCGCCTGCTGCAGCGTGTTGAACTTGTCGGCGAGATCCTGCAGCGGCTGATAGAAGCGCCGCAGGAGCTGCAGGAACGCCGCGACGACCCCGACGGTGAGGGTGCTCACGCCGACGCGCTGCGCGCCGGCGACGAGCAGGATCGCGAGCGCCAGCGACGTGAGGAACTCGATCGCCGGGAAGTACAGCGCATAGATCGTGATCGAGCGCAGATGCGCGTCGAGGTGCCCGCGATTCAACGTCTCGAACCGGCTCGCCTCGTCGTGCTCCCGGCCGAACAGCTGGACCACTCGCATGCCCGTGATCCGCTCCTGCAACGAGGCGTTGATCCGCGCGAGCCGCGCCCGGATCTCACGGTACGCCACCCGCACTCGGCGCTGGAAGAGATGCGACGTGAGATACACCAGCGGGATGACGGCGAACGATGCGATCGCAAGACGCCAGTCGGTGACGATCATCAGCACGGCGATCGCCAACAGGGTGAACAGGTCGCCCAATCCCGCGACCACCCCCGCCGTGAACAGCTCGTTCAGCGACTCCACGTCGGACGTCACGCGCGTGACGAGTCGTCCGACCGGCGTGCGATCGTAGAATCCGATCGACAGGCGCTGCACGTGCTCGAACAACTGCTGCCGCAGATCGCGCATCACACGCTGCCCCAGCAGCGTCGTGAGCATCGTCTCGCCGTAGGAGCACCCGAACGCCGCGACGAGCGAGCCGGCGAACAGCAGCGCCGAACGCCAGGCAAGCGCCGCGTCACGCCTCGGCAGGGCGACGTCGATCA
>DATFOL010000508.1:0-17817 GCA_035265545.1 Gemmatimonadaceae bacterium
CCGCTCACACTCACGAACCCAGCATCGGCCCGATCGACTCCCGCGGCATGGAGAGCCTCCATCGCAACCTGACCGTCGAGGTCCTCTTCGCCATAGTCTCGGCATCGGGCGCGGACTTCTTGCGCCTGGCGTGGCGCGGGCGATGAGGGTGGCGGGTAGCCCTTGGTGCGCGGGTTCAACGG
Source organism: Gemmatimonadaceae bacterium (assembly GCA_035265545.1). Classification (GTDB taxonomy): domain Bacteria; phylum Gemmatimonadota; class Gemmatimonadetes; order Gemmatimonadales; family Gemmatimonadaceae; genus AG11. Next base: position 183 of record DATFOL010000508.1, read on the forward strand.
CTGGAACTGCTCATGAAGCCCAACGGATCTCTCCGTGGGCACCCAGGCCTCCGATTGGCCCTCTACGCTGCCTGCGGTGGGGCTGGCATCGCTCCTTTGCTCTTACGAATCACTTGAGGGCCAGCAGTCGCTTCTTGTTCATGCGGGGCTGGCAGTGATGCGCGACTTGCGCAGCGATGCAGGGCCGGCAGCCAAAAAAGACCGCCGCCTGCCCGATCGAGGCCCGTAACGGTAAAGGAGCGATGGCCGCCCCAGGTATGCAGCCTGGAGGGCCATTCGGAGGGCTGGATGCTCTCGGAAAGATCCGCTGGACTTCACGAGCAGTTCCCGGCCGTTCAGCTCTCGCGCAATGAACTGGAACGAGCGTCAGCTCTCCTGCGCCTCGTACATCTCCTTCAACGAGCTCACGACGTTCGGATCCGCGAGCGTCGTCGTATCACCGAGTGCACGGCCCTCGGCGATGTCGCGCAGCAGCCGGCGCATGATCTTTCCCGAGCGCGTCTTCGGCAGATCGGCGCTGAAGAGAATGTCGTCCGGTCGGGCGATCGCGCCGATCTTCTCGGCGACGAACTGGCGCAGCTCGTCGCGCAGCTCCGAGTTGTGTGCGAAGCCCTCGCGCAGCGTCACGAACGCGGCGATCGCCTGGCCCTTGAGCTCGTGCGCCTTTCCCACGACCGCTGCTTCGGCCACCGCCGGATGCTCCACCAGCGCGCTCTCGACCTCCATCGTGCCGATACGATGGCCGGCGACGTTGAGGACGTCGTCCACGCGGCCCAGGATCCAGTAGTAGCCGTCCTCGTCGCGCTTGGCGCCGTCACCGGGGAAGTAGAGGTCGGGTCGTCCGGGCCACTTCGAAAAGTACGTCTGCACGTAGCGATCGTCGTCGCCCCAGATGGTGCGCAGCATCGACGGCCATGGGCGCGTGAGCGCGAGCAGTCCACCGCCCACCTCGATCTCGTTCCCCTTCGCGTCGAGCAGTGCGACACTGTATCCCGGGAGCGGCGTCGTCGCGCTGCCGGGCGTCGTGGCCGTGATGCCGGGCAGTGGCGAGATGACGGTCGATCCCGTCTCCGTCTGCCACCAGGTGTCGACGATCGGACACCGGTTGCCGCCGATGTGCTCGCGATACCACATCCAGGCTTCCGGATTGATCGGCTCGCCGACCGACCCCAGAAGACGAAGTCGCGAGAGGTCGTGCTTGGCCGGCCACTGCTTGCCCCACTTCATGAAGGCGCGGATGGCGGTCGGCGCGGTGTAGAGAATCGTCACGCCGAACCGCTCGCAGATCTCCCAGAACCGGTCCTTCTCCGGCCAGTCGGGTGCGCCCTCGTACATCACGCACGTCGCGCCGTTCGCCAGCGGGCCGTAGGTGAGGTAGGTGTGGCCGGTGACCCAGCCGACGTCGGCCGTGCACCAGAACACGTCGTCCTCCTTGAGGTCGAACACGATGCGCATCGACGTGGCGGCGCCGAGCAGGTAGCCCGCCGTCGTGTGCACGATCCCCTTCGGCTTGCCCGTCGTGCCCGAAGTGTACAGGACGAACAGCACATCCTCGGCGTCCATCGGCTCGGGCTCGCACCACATCGGCGCCGTGCGCATGAGCCGATGCCACCAGTGATCGCGTCCCTCCTTCATCTCGGCGAACGCCTCGCCGCTCGTGGAACCGGGCCGACGCTGGACGACGACCACGTGCTGGATGGATGGTGTCTCCTCGAGCGCCTTGTCGGCGTTGCGCTTGAGCGGCACGACCTGACCGCGGCGATACCCGCCATCGGAGGTCACGAGGACTTTGCACTGCGAATCGTTGATCCGGTCGCGCAGCGACTCGGGGGAGAACCCGCCGAACACCACCGAGTGGATCGCACCGATGCGGGCGCAGCCGAGCATCGCGATCACCACCTCGGGGATGAGCGGCAGGTAGATCGCCACGCGGTCGCCCTTCGTCACGCCGAGCGACTTGAGCACGTTGGCGAACTGGTTGACCGCGACGTAGAGATCCCAGTACGTCAGCGTGCGGCGGTCGCCGGGCTCGCCCTCGAACACGAGCGCAGCCTTGTTGCGGCGCGGTGTCCGGATGTGCCGGTCGACGCAGTTCACCGAGGCGTTGAGCTTGCCGCCGACGAACCACTTCGCGTGCGGCGGCGTCCAGTCGAGCACGCGCTGGTGCGGTGAGATCCACTCGAGCGTCGTGGCCTGCTCGGCCCAGTATGCCTCGGGGTCGGCCGCTGCCTGGACGTACACCTCGGGGCTCGACAGAAGCGCCGCGGCGCGGAACGCCTCGGAGGGTTCGAACTTCCGGTGCTCGTGGAGCAGTGCTTCGAGATCGGACGACATAGCGCTCGGATCGGGGGAATGGATCGAGTCAGGATTCTGCCCTGCGGTCGTGCGCGAGGCAAGCGACAGCGGCCATTGACGCACGGGAGACGTGCTATAGGCTACGCGTCGCCCCACACCCCCCGGAGGATGGATGTCTGGTTCTGCAGCGCGCCCCATCGCGTCGCCGCGAAAGATCGATGAGCTGAGCGTCGGCGACGTCCGGCGTGTGATCTTCGCGTCGTCGCTCGGGACGGTGTTCGAGTGGTACGACTTCTACCTGTACGGCTCGCTCGCGGCGATCATCAGCAAGCAGTTCTTCTCCGGGGTCAACCCGACGGCGGGATTCATCTTCGCGCTGCTCGCGTTCGCGGCCGGGTTCGCCGTGCGTCCGTTTGGCGCGCTGGTATTCGGCCGGCTCGGGGATCTCGTCGGGCGGAAGTACACCTTCCTCGTCACGATCCTCATCATGGGCATGTCGACGTTCGTCGTTGGCATCCTCCCGAGCTACGCGCAGATCGGAATCGTCGCGCCGGTCGTCCTCATCCTCCTGCGCCTGCTGCAGGGACTCGCGCTCGGCGGCGAGTACGGCGGCGCGGCGACCTACGTCGCCGAACATGCGCCGCACGGGAAGCGCGGCGCGTACACCTCGTGGATCCAGACCACCGCGACGCTGGGGCTCTTCCTCTCGCTGCTCGTGATCCTCGGCTGCCGCATCGCGCTCGGCACTCCGGCATTCGAGGCGTGGGGCTGGCGCATCCCGTTCCTCGTGTCGCTGGTGTTGCTCGGCGTCTCGGTGTGGATTCGGCTCAAGCTCAACGAGTCTCCGCTGTTCCAGGCGATGAAAGCGGAGGGGAAGATCTCGAAGGCGCCGCTCACCGAGTCGTTCGCCCAATGGGGCAACCTGAAGATCGTGCTGCTCGCCCTGTTCGGGCTCACTGCGGGGCAGGCGGTGGTGTGGTACACGGGGCAGTTCTACACGCTCTTCTTTCTGACGCAGATCCTCAAGGTCGACGCGCAGACGGCGAACCTGCTGATCGCGACGTCGCTGCTCCTCGCGACGCCGTTCTTCCTGGTCTTCGGTTCGCTGTCGGACCGGATCGGGCGCAAGCTGATCATCATGGGCGGGCTGCTGCTCTCGATCCTGACCTACTTTCCGCTGTTCCGGGCGATCACGCACTACGCGAATCCGGCGCTGGCGGATGCGCAGCAGCGCGCCCCGGTGACGGTGACGGCGGATCCCGACTACTGCTCGGTGCAGTTCAATCCCGTGGGGACGTCGAAGTTCACCTCGCCGTGCGACATGGCGAAGGCGGCGCTGGTGCGGCGAGGCGTCCCGTATTCGAACGTCCACACCCTGGCGGCGTCCGGCGCGGCGACGCCGACGCCGGGCGCGGCGACGATCCGCGTCGGGTCGACGGTGATCCCGTCGTACGACGCCGCGCAGCCCGGCGCGGCAGACGCGGGCAAGGCGTTCGACGCCGCGCTCGGCGTGGCGCTGACGGCGGCGGGCTATCCCACCGCCGCGGCGCCGGAGCGCATCAACAAGCCGATGGTCACGCTGCTGTTGTGGATCCTCGTCATCTACGTGACGATGGTCTACGCGCCCATCGCGGCGATGCTCGTCGAGCTGTTCCCGACGAAGATTCGCTACACCTCCATGTCGCTGCCGTATCACATCGGCAACGGATGGTTCGGCGGATTCCTCCCGCCGATCACCTTCGCCATCGTCGCGGCGACGGGGAGCATCTACTCGGGGCTCTGGTACCCCATCGCGATCGCCGCGATCACGCTCGTCATCGGGATGCTGTTCGTCCGCGAGACGAAGGACGTGGACATCATGAGTGACACGCTGGACTGGCACGTTGCGAGTGGCCGTTCGTCGGCCGACGGCTAGACGGTGGACGGCCGGCTCGGGAGGTAGGTGCCTCCCGAGGCCGGTCGAAGAACCGAGAAGCCGTGAACCGACGAACGCGGCGGCTCGCCCGCTACGGCACCGTCACCGTCTGCGTCACGCTGTTCTGCTGCCCCTTCGTGTCCGTGACCGTGAGCGTCACGGTGCGCTGCGAGCTGTGCCAGTAGTCAGTGGAGACCTTCACTCCACTCGCCGTGCCGTCGGGTGCCTTGCCGAGGCTCCAGTCGTAGGCGACGATGCCGATGTCGTCGGTCGAGGTGGACGCGTCCATCGTGCACACCGTGCCGGCGCAGGAGTAGGTGAACCTCGCGACCGGTGCCGCGTCGGCCGGCGGCGGTGGGGGCGGTGCGCCGACATCCACCGTCTCGGTGATGCTGCTCGAGAGACCGCCCGCGTCGGTGACGGTGAGCGTCACGGTCCGCGGCCCGTTGTGCCAGTAGTCGGTGGTGACGCTCACGCCGCTGGCCGTGCCGTCCGGAGCCTTGCCGAGGTTCCAGGTGTAGGTCGTGATGCCAGCGTCGTCCGTGGACGATGACGCATCCATCGTGCAGATCGTACCGCTGCATGAGTAGGTGAAGTTCGCGACTGGCGCCTGGTTCTGGGTCGGCGCGGTGACGGTGATTTGCTTACTGAGCACGCCGCGCACGTTGTTGTCACCCCAGACCTCGAGCGTGACGGAGTACGTGCCCGGCTGGCCGAAGGTGTGACTCGGCGCAGCGATGTTGTAGGCGGTGCTTCCATCGCCGAAATACCAGCTGCGCGTGCCGATCGGATTGCCGCCATTGGTCGACCCGCTCGAGTTGAACGAGCACGTGAGCCCCGTGCAGGCGTAAGTGAACGCCGCGATGGGATACTCGGCGATTGTGATTGTCGTCGAGATCGAGCTCGTCGACCCTTGCGTGTCGGTGACCGTGAGTGTCGGGGTTCGTTGGCCGGCGTGCGGATACGTCACCGTGACGATGGCGCCGGTGGCCGAGCCGTCCGGGAATTTGTTCAGGTCCCACGAGTAAGTGAGCCCGGGCTTGTCGTCGAGCGAGCCGCTCGCGTCCAGGACGCACGTGAGCCCGTTGCACGACCAGGTGAACAACGCGGTCGGCGGCGCGTTGGACTGAGTGACCTGGAGCTGCACCAGCCGCGGACGCCCGCGCTCGACGCCGAGCCCAACTTCGAACGGGGGCACTCCGGAGAGCGTCTGGAGGTTGTCATTGAGACGGCGAACGTTGGTCACCCCGGAGACCGTGGTGATGTCCTCCATGCCATCGGCAGTGGTCCACAGGAAGGAGTGGAAGGTGCCATCGCCCAACGTGCTGATTCCCACTACGTCGCCTCTATTGTTCAGTCCTGTCGGTGCGCTGGTGGTGCCACCGAGCGTGCCCAGGTCGCGGAGACCCGACCCCGGTGTGTAGAGGAATGCGTGCGATTGCCCGCCCGGCTCGATGTAGATGCCGCTGATTTGTCCCGCGTCGTTGATCTCGACGACGTTCGTGATCGGGCCGAGCAGGGTGTTGAGGTCCTGCATCCCGGTGGCCGAGGACCAGAGGAAGTAGTGGGTCGCGGCGTCGCCGGCGGTCTGACTCGCGCCGATGACTTGACCGGACGCATTGATGTCGATCGCGCGGCTCTGAGTTCCGCCGAGCGTGCCGAGATCCTGCGGGACGAGACTGGAGCTCCAGAGCGTGGCGTGCCTCGCGAAGCCGCTCCCGAAGGGGCTCGCGCCCACGATCTGCCCGGCGTTGTTGATCGCGACCGCCGAGGCGCTCGCCTCCGGGTCGGCCCCAGTAAGGAGAGGCAGCACCGTCAAGGACGTTCCCGTCGCGACGAATCCACGACTTCCGAACGTGACCGAGTTGGCCTGCGTGATCCCGACGACGGTGCCAGCGTCGTTGATGTCGTTACCTGCCTGCGAGTCGCAGCAGCCGGTGATCCTTACCGCAGTGCCGCCTGGGTTCCATCGATACGGATCGGCGTCCCCATTCTGGTTGACTGCCGGGGGGAAGAAGGCACCACCCGTGACCTGCCCGAGGGCGTTCAGCCCTCGCGCGTCGCCCACGGTCTGGGACTCGCCCACGGGCACAGTCGGGAAGATCTGCGTTCCGACGCCCCCCGTGAGAGTCAGGTCGGGCGGCGTCGGAGTGAGGCGGCCGGCGGCAGGAGTGGTGAGCGAGTCACCACCGCACGCGGCGATGATGACGAGAACGAGCGCGGTCACACCACGCACGATTGCGGAGAACGACAGGGAGGGTAGAGCGACGGCAGAAGTCGCCCGACGGCAGGAACCAGCGAGGCGCATCGTAGCAGACGTGAGATGGGTGAGACCACGACTCGACGCGTCCGCAGTCGGGCGCGTTCGCTTGCAGTCGATTGCACGTTCGGTTCGACGTGCGAGCGGCGAGCAAGATGCACTCCCTGGGTGGTGATGTCGATCACCTTGCCGCTCGGCTCCAACGGTGCCGCCGCCGCGCGTCGCGCACCACATCAAAAATGTGTGCTCGGCAGAATGGCGGACGCGGAGTCTTCCCGTCGCGATCCGAGCGAGCTGAAGCGCTCCTTGTCTCGAGATGAAGAGCTCGCCGTCGCCAGTTAGTCGTTGCACGCACGCCGCATCTCTAGCCGCATCTCTAGCGGAAGCGCCCAACAATTCCTGCCATGGGTAAAACACCTCTCGCCGCCGTGGACCGTGTCCACGGCGGCGAGAGATACCCTGGCAGCTTCGACTACAGCAGCGTCACCGTGTGCGTCACGCTGCTCGTCTGGCCCTTCGTGTCGGTCACGGTGAGAGTGACCTCGTGTGCGCCGCCCTTTCCGTAGTTCGCCCGCACCCTCACGCCCTTCGTCTTCCCGACGCCGTGATCCCGGTCGAGCTCCCAGCTGTACGACACGATTCCGTGATCGTCCGTCGAGGTGCTCGCGTCGAACGTGCAGCGATTGCGCTGACAGCTCCAGGTGAACGCGGCGACCGGCGGCGCATCGACGCCACTCGCCGTGAACGCGAGCTGCACGAGCGCCGGGTTGGTGGCGGTCCCGAGATTGACGCCGGCGGTCGGCGCGACTGCACCAGTCAATGTCTGCAGGTTGTCGTTCAGCCGCCGGACTGCGGCGATCCCGGTGATGGCCGTGATGTCCTCCATGCCGTCGGTCGGCGTCCAGAGGAACGCGTGTGTCGCGCCGCCGGAGGTCGTGCTGCTGCCGACCACCTGACCGTTATCGTTGAGCCCCGTGGGAGTGCTCGTCGTGCCGCCGAGGGTGCCAAGGTCGAGCAGGCCCGAGCCCGGTGTGTAGAGGAAGGCGTGGCTCGCGCCGCCCGCCGTCGTGTAGGTGCCGCTGATCTGCCCAGCGTCGTTGATCTCCACCACGCTCGTGATCGGACCGAGAAGGGTGTTGAGGTCCTGCATCCCGGTCGCCGAGGACCAGAGGAAGAAATGCGTCGCGGCGTCGCCGGCGATCTGGCTCGAGCCGATGACCTGACCGGACGCGTTGATGTCGATGGCGGTGCTGTTGGTACCGCCCAGCGTGCCGAGATCCTGAATCGCGCCCGCCGCGCTCCACAGCACGGCATGCGTGCTCCCTCCCGCGACGGGGCTGTAGCCGACGACCTGACCGGCGTCGTTGATCGCCACGGCGCCGGCGTTGAGGTCCTCGAGCGCTCCCGGCAGAATCGGAAGCGGCACCATCGAGATGCCGACCGCGACGAATCCGCGCGTGCCGACGATGGCGCTGGTCTGCGCGATGCCGACGATCACACCCGCGTCGTTGATGTCGACTCCGCGTTGCGTGTCGCAGCATCCGGTGAGCTTCACCAGGCCAGTGCCGGGAGACCAGCGATACGGCTTGAAGTCCTGGTCAAGCGTGATGAATCCGAACTCGGCGCCGGTGATCTGGCCCGAGGCGTTGAGGCCGCGTGCGTCGCCGACGACCTGAATCTCCCCGCCGGGCCGAGTCGGGAAGATCGGCGTGCTCACGGCACCCGTCAGCGTTCGCTGGGCGACGGTCGGGGCGAGCTCGCCGCCGCTCGGTGCGGTCGGGGCATCGACGCTGCACGCGGCGAGGAGGACGAGGGCGAGGGCAGAGGCGCCACGCACGACGGGCCTCGATGACGAGACCTCGCACGCGGCGGTGGAGTTCACGCGAATCAGGCGACCAGCGAGGCTCATGTGGGGACCCGATGTTGATGGAGCGCGCCCCGAGGCTCCGCGCTCGCGGAGCGTCACATGGCGGTACGGCGCGCGTGGGAGGCAGCCTGGGCAAGAACTACACCCGAGACCGGCGGCTCGGAAGGTCCAGCAGCACCGGGTGGGCGTTGCGTCGCCGCAGCGGACATTGCGCACCGATGAGACAATCGGACGCACGAACACCAGGCGGGCGCCGCGCAAGTGCGGCCCCGCCGGTTTCGCATCGCTGTTCCAGATCCGGAGCGCGCTGACGCTTTGGCGGCGTCAGCGCGCCGCCCCCGCGAGAGCGTTGGCCCCGCCGAGCGCGCGGTAGACGGCGATGAGCCCCGTCTCCGCCTCCGTGCGTCCGAGCGCGCGCTCGTTCTCACGCTCGAGCAACGTTCGTTCGGCATCGAGCACTTGAAGGAAGTCCGAGCCCCCCTCGACGTAGCGTAGCCGAGCCAGCTCCGCCGCGCGGGCGCTGGCCGCGGCGGCCGCCTCGAGATGCCCGAGACGCTCGCGCGACTTCCGGTACGACAGGAGCGACGTCTCGAGCTCCTCGCGTGCTTCGGCCTGTGCAAGCTCGTATCGTGCGCGGGCCTGCGTCTCATCGGCGCGTGCGCCTGCCACGTTCGCTCGGACGCGGCCGAGGTCGAACGCCGGCCAGGAGATGACGGGACCGATCACGTAGCGCGGCGTTCCCGCGTCTCCGAGCGCTCGTGCCTCGCTGCCCGTGTAGCCCGCGGCTCCGCCGATGGAGAGGCGGGGCAGGTACTCCGCGCGCGCCGCGCCGACGAATGCCGAGCTCGCGGCGAGCTGACGTTCGGCGCTGCGCACGTCGGGCCGGCCGCGCACCACTTCGTCGACTGCGCCGATCGCCGGCACTTCGGGTAGCTCGGTGAGCGTGTCGCACGGGGCGGGCGTGAACGCCAGCGCATCGAGCTCCGACCGACCGGTGAGCACGCGGATGCGCTGACGTGCGGTCTCGATGGTGGACTCCAGCGTGGGGATCACCGCGAGCGTCGCGCTGAGCTGCGACCGCGCGCGCTCGGTGTCGAGCCGCGTGCCGCGTCCCGCCTCGAGCCGCCGCTCGGTCACCTCGAGAGTGCGCCGCTGGTTCTCGGCGTTCCGACGCGCCACGGCAAGGCGATCCTGCGCGCCGCGCAGCGCCAGGTATGCACCTGCCACCTGCGACGTGAGCACGACCTCGACGTCCCGAACGTCCTCCTCCGCCGCGTCCGCGAGAGCGCCACGCGCGCGCAGCGAGCGGCGAAGGCGACCAGTCACGTCCACTTCCCACGAGAGCGCGAGGCCCGCGTCCCACACGTTCTGATCGGGGAACGCGTTCGTCGCGCCGGGGAACGATGCGCTGGCGATACGCTGCCGCGTGAAGCCGACACGCGTCGTCACGATGGGCAGCAGATCGAGCGCCGCACCGGTGCGTCCGGCGCGCGCGCCGGACGCGCGCGCCGCGGCGATCTGCAGGTCGCGGTTGGCGACCCGCGTCTCCTGAACCAGCCGGACGAGCGTCGTGTCGCCCAGCGTGCTCCAGAACTCGGATGGCACGGCGCGCTGCGCGCCGGCATCGGCGCCGATCGCGGCGAGCGACATCGCGACGACGAGTGTTCGGACGAGTGTTCGAAGTTGAGTGCTCACGACAGTACGACCTCGGGCGCGAACGTATGAGAGGGTCTCCGCTCGGCGGCCGGCTCCTCGTCGGTCTCCGCGACGTGCTGCGCGGCGATGAGCGAGTAGAACACGGGAACGACGAACAGGGTGAAGAGCGTGCCGATCGCCATGCCGGCCACGAGCACGGTGCCGATGCTGTTGCGCGCTTCCGAGCCCGGGCCGGATACCAGCACGAGGGGGAAGTGGCCCAGCACCGTTGCGACCGATGTCATGAGCACGGGACGCAGGCGCGTGGACGCCGCCTCGCGGACCGCGGCAACCTTGTCGAGCCCCTGCTGCTGGAGCGTGTTGGCGAACTGCACGATCAGGATGCCGTTCTTGGCGATCAGCCCGACCAGCGTGATCAGCCCGACCTGCGAGTAGATATTGATGGTCGTCAACCCGAGGAAGCTGAACACGAGCGCTCCGGAGATCGCGAGCGGCACGGAGCCGAGCAACACGATCAGCGGATCCCGGAAGCTCTGGAACTGCGCCGCGAGCACGAGGTAGATCAGCACCACCGCGAACGCGAGCGTGACGGTGAGCGCCGCTCCTTCGCGGCGGATCTGTCGCGACTCTCCAGCGTAGTCGACGATCACCCCGGTGCCGCCCGCCGAGCGCGCTGCATCCTCGAGCACGCGCAGCCCCTCTTCCTTGGTGACGCCGGGCTTCACGCCGCCGAACACCCGCACGGCGTTCTGCTGCTGGAACCGGTTGAGCGTGCGCGGCGCGCTGCTCGACTCGATCCGGGTGAACGTCGATACGGGGACGAGGTCGCCGCTCGGCGTCTTGATCTTCAGGTCGAGCAGCGGACCGACCGTCGAGCGATTCTCGTCGCCGATCTGCGGGATGACCTTGTAGCTCCGCTCGAAGAAGTTGAAGCGGTTGACGTAGCCGCCGCCGAGCAACGTGCCGAGCTCGCGGCCCACGCTGGCGAGATCGAGTCCGAGGTCAGCGATCTTCTCGCGGTCGATGATGACGCGAGCCTCGGGGAGATCGATCTTCAGGTCCGTGTCGACATAGAGGAACTTGCCGCTCTGGAATCCCGCGCCGACGACGGCACCCGCCGCCTCGAGCATCTGCTCAGGTGGCACGTCACTCTGGAGCACCAGCTCCACGTCGTACTGGCCCGGTGTCGGCAGGGGCGGATCGAGCCGGGGGAACACGCGCACGCCGGGGACCTGCGACACGGCGCCGTAGACCGCGCCGTACATCTCCTCCGTCGAGCGCTCGCGCTCCTTCCAGTCCTTGGCGAGCATGCCGCCGAACGCGCCCCAGTTGGCCGTGAGCGACCACATGAACTTCGCCTCGGGGAAGCCCTCGATGGTGCGGACGACGTCGCGCGTGGCGCGGTTGGTCGCCGCCAGCGAGGCGTCGGGCGATGCCTCCATGAAGAGGCTGATGTGACTCTGATCCTCGACCGGGGCGAGCTCGCGCTTCGACAGCGAGTAGAGCGGCCAGGCCGCGACGGTGACGAGCAGCGCCGCGGCGACGATCGCGCCACGCATGGTGAGCGCGCCGTCGAGCAGGCGCTCGTAGCGCCGCCGCACGGCGTCGAAGGCGCGATTCACCAGCCGCGTGAGACGCCCCTCCTGGCCGTGCTCGTGTACGAAGTGCGCGCTCATCATCGGCGACAGCGTCACGGCGACGACTCCCGACACCACGACGGCGGCGGCGAGGGTGATCGCGAACTCGAGGAAGAGCGACCCCGTGAGTCCACCCTGGAAGCCGATCGGCGCGTATACCGTGGCCAGGGTGATCGTCATCGCGACGATCGGTCCCACCAGCTCGCGTGCACCGACGATCGCGGCTTCGCGCCGGCTCCTCCCCTCGCGTACGTGCCGTTCGACGTTCTCGACCACGACGATCGCGTCGTCCACGACGAGACCCACCGAGAGCACGATGGCAAGGATGGTCAGCAGGTTGAGGCTGAAGCCGAAGGCGTACATCACTAGGGCCGCACCAACGAGCGAGATCGGCATCGCGACGAGTGGCACGAGCGCCGTTCGCAGCGATCCCATGAAGAGGAACACGACGAGCCCGACGATGAGAACCGTCTCGGTCAAGGTCTTCGTGATCTCTTTCAACGCGTCCTGCATGAACGTCGTGGCGTCGTACGCGAGGTGCATCTCGATATCCGACGGCAAGGTCGGCGCGATGCGCTCCATCTCGGCCTGCAGCCGGTGCGACACCTCGATCTCATTGACGCCGATCAGCGGCCACACGCCGAGGTAGACGGCTTCCTTCACGCCGTACTTGGCGACCATACTGGCTTCCTCGGCGCCGAGCTCCACCTTCGCCACGTCGCTGAGGCGGACGAGCGCCCCGCCGCGGTCGGCGACGATGAGGTCCTCGAACTCCTTCACCGTGCGAAGGTCGGTGTTGGCCAGGAGGTTGACCTGGACGAGGTTCCCTTTCGTCTGACCGACGGCGGCGAGGTAGTTGTTGCGTTGCAGCGCCGCGTGCACGTCGCCGGGCGCGAGGCCGAGGGCCGCGAGCCGGTCGGGGTCGATCCACACGCGCATGGCGAGCTGACGAGCCCCCTCGAAGCTCACGCGCTGAACGCCCGGAAGCGTGGCGAGCTGCGGCTGGAGCGTGCGGGCCAGCCAGTCGGTGATCGCGGGGATGTCGCGCGTCTTCGACGAGAAGCTGAGATAGAACGAGGCGTACGGCCGGTCGGCGCGCTGCACTTCTACTACTGGCGGTTCGGCGTCGCTCGGCAGCTCCGACCGCACTTGCTGGAGCCGTGCCGTGACTTCGGCGAGCGCCGCGGTGCTGCTGTGATTGAGCTTGAGGTGCACGGTCACCGTGCTGACCCCGGCGCGGCTCGTCGACTCGATGTAATCGACACCGCTGATCGCCGACACCGACCGCTCGATCGGCGTGGTGAGGAATCCTCGCACCGTCTCCGCGCCCGCGCCGAAGTAGACGGTGCTGATGACGACCGAGGAGCTCTCGATCTTCGGGTACTGTTGCACCGGCAACGTCGTGAGCGCGCGCCACCCCATCAGAACGATGACGAGGTTGACGACGATCGCGAGGACCGGATGCTTGATGAAGATGTCGGTGAATGACTTGCGCATGATGTGAGTCTCTCTCGGTCAGCGCGCGCTGACGCGCTTGGTCTTCGCGCCGGTGTCGGCCACGGCCACGAGCGCGGCGTCGCGCAGCTTGAACGAGCCCGAGGCGGCGACGCGCTCGCCGACGGCGAGGCCCTCGGTGACGACGATCTCGTCGCCGAGCACCGGCCCGGTCTTCACGAGGCGGAGCTGGGCGCGGGTCTTTCCATCCTTCGCGGCGCCGATCACGAACACGTGGTCGCCGCCTGGTCCCTTGCGCAGGGCGCTCACCGGGACGACGACGGCATCGCGGGCGGGTCCGACCGGCACTTCCACGCGCACCGAGGATCCGGGAGCCGGGAGCAGCGCGAGGTCCGGCAGCTCGGCGCGAACGACCGCGTTTCGAGTGGTCGGATCGACGCGAGCGTCGATGGCGACGATGTGCGCGGGGATCACCGCTGCGGTCGCGCCGGAGATCACTCGCACCGGTTCGCCGCGATGCATCCCGGCCGCGACCGACTGCGACACGGCGAAGTCCACGTGCACCGCGCCGTCGACGCCCTGCAGGGTGGAGAGCTGGGTCCCCGCCTCGAGAAACTGCCCGAGGTGGACGTCGGCCATGCCGACCCGCGCGCGGAACGGCGCGCGGATGGTCTTGCGCGCGATGAGCGCGCGGGTGCGTGCCACCTGCGCGAGTGCGACGTCACGCTCGGCGCGAGTGTTGTCCAGCTCCATCGCCGATGCGGCGCCGCGCGCGGTCATGCGCTCGACCCGATCGAGGTTGGTCTGGGCCAGGCGAGCCTGCGCTTCCTGCGCGCGAAGCTCGGCGTTCTCCACCGAGACATCGAGGGCGACGAGCACGGCGCCGGCGCTCACGATCCGGCCCGGCTGGAGGCCGACGCTGCGCACGGTGCCGGGCACCTCGTTGCGAAGTGTGATGGAGCGCGGCGCGAGGACGGTCCCGATGGCCGTGGCGCTCTCCTGATGCGGGCGCGCGGTGGCGACGGCGGCGGCGACGGTCTCCATCGGCTCCATCTGATTCGCCGCGGCGGCGTTGGCGCTCCTGACGCTGGTGTACTTCCACGCGCCGAGCAGCACGGCGGTGGCGAGGAGGGCCGCGATCAGAGCGAGGGAGCGGAGATTGGCGCGTGACACGACGGGGATGGATCGACTCATGGTGGGGACCTCTGGAAAGTGGTGCACTTGTAAAACAGTTGTATAACCATCAAACAGATGGGTATTCGGCGGGGACTTCTCGGCGTCGCCTCCGTCAGCCTGATCGCGAGCGCCGCTTGCCGACCCGACGAATCACCTCAGCCGCGTAAGCGTTCACGACGTCCGATCGCACCCGGTAGGTGACGTACTGCCCCTCGCGCTCCGGCTCGACGAGCCCGGCCTGCACCAGCTCCTTCAGGTGATGGGAGACGGTGGCTTTGGAGACGGGGAAGTCGTTGCAGAGCGCCTGGTTGGGGCACTCGAGGGCGGAGCTGATCGTCTCGAGCATGGCGAACCGGCGCGGATCGGCGAGCGCCTTGGCGATGCGCTCGAACTGGCCGGGGGCGAGCTCGATGGTGGAAGCGGGAGGATTCATGGTCATATGACTATCGAACTGCTGGATGGACGTCAAATACGGCCTGGTTGGGAAAAGTGCCCGGCTGGCTAGTAGGCCAACCGGTCCAAGATTTCCGTGGCGCCCTGAACGACGGAACGCGGAAGCAACGGATGCCGCGGATGCCGCGGATGCGTGGCGCAGCGATCGGTGCGCCGCAGCCGAAAAAGAACCTTTTGGCGTCGTGGGTGGAGAGGGGGCTGCGCGCCTCGAACATGCCGACCCGGAGAGGTGTCGATCCGCCGAATCCGTTCGATCCGCCTCATCCGCGCACCGTCGTTTTGACCCGCGAAACCTCTATCCGGCGCACCGGCAGATCTACATCTCGATCCGGTGGATCTTCCCGATCAACACCGTATACGAGAGCGCCCCCACGAGCCCCGCGAGCGACACGTACGCGAGCACGAGCT
This sequence comes from Gemmatimonadaceae bacterium, assembly GCA_035265545.1. Classification (GTDB taxonomy): domain Bacteria; phylum Gemmatimonadota; class Gemmatimonadetes; order Gemmatimonadales; family Gemmatimonadaceae; genus AG11. Next base: position 15,305 of record DATFOL010000508.1, read on the forward strand.
CGAACGACTGTGTCTCGCGGAGGATGAACCCGATCAGGATCGGGGTGACGATCCCGGCGAGCTGGCCGGTGAAGTTGATGATCCCGCCCGTGGTGCCCATCAGATTGCGCGGCGCGACTTCGGCGATGATCGACCACGAGTTCGACGACACACCCTGCGCGAAGAAGGCAAACGTGAGGATGGCCAGGGCGAGCGTGGTCCCCTCGACGTAGTTCACGAGGATGATGCTCGATGCGCCGAGGAAGCCCGTCACGATCGGAATCTTGCGCGCCGCGGAGATCCCCGAGCCGCGGCGCAGAAGCCAGTCGGACCAGACGCCGCCAAGCATGACACCAATGCTGGCCGCGATGTAGGGGAGCGACGTCGCCGCGCCGGCCTTGAGCGACGTCAGCCCGCGCTCGTTCACCAGATAGGTCGGGAACCAGGTGAGCAGAAAGTAGAGCGACGACATCACGGCGAACTTCCCGAGGCCCAGCGCCCAGACCTGACGCTCGCGCAGCAGCCGCGCGATCTGCACACGCGTGACGCTCTCCTTCGGCGGGGTCTCCGTCAACGCACCGCCCGCGGTGATCATCTCGAGCTCGGCGGCGTTGACGCGCGCGTGTTCTTCCGGATCGCGGTAAGTGCGAAACCAGATCAGCGCGCTGGCGATCCCCGCCATGCCGGTGACCCAGAAGACGGATCGCCACCCGAGATTGGTCGCCATCCAGAAGAGGACGGGGGAGAGCAGCGCCGAGCCGATGTACTGTCCCATCGCGTACGTCGACGTCGCCCGCCCGCGCTCGCGCTGCGGGAACCAGGACGACACCACGCGGTTGTTGACGGGGAACGCCGGTGCCTCGGCCAGCCCGACGGCGAATCGCAGACCGAACAGCGCCAGGAAGCCGCTCGCGATGCCGAGACCAACGGTGGCGGCCGACCACGCGAACTGCGCGACGCCGTACACGATACGCGAGCCGAACCGGTCGATGACGTATCCGCCCGGCAGGTTGGCGATCGCATAGCTCCAGGCGAATGCAGAGAAGAGAAGCCCCATCTGCACCGGATCCAGGCCGAGCTCCTTGGAGAGGAAGGGGGCCACGATCGAGAGGTTCGACCGGTCGACGTAGTTGATCGTCGTCGCGAGCAGGAGCAGGCCGAGCATGCCGAAGCGAACGCGCGTCGGCTTCACCGTGGTCGCGCTCACACCGCTCGCGGTCACACCGGTCGCGCTCAATGGATCTCCGGCTCCGCGCCCGCTCCGCCGCGCGTGGTCGTCTCGAGAAAGTCGAAGTCGCAGCCGAGGTCCGCCTGCTGGACATGTCGCGAGTAGAGGAGCCCGAAGCCGCGCTCGAACCTGGGCGGCGGGGCGACCCACGCCGCGCGCCGGGCCGCCAGCTCCTCGTCGCTCACGAGGAGTGAGAGGGTGCGCGCGGCGACGTCGAGTCGGATCAGATCACCGTCGCGCACGAAGGCGAGCGGGCCGCCGACGTACGACTCCGGCGTGACGTGCAGCACGCACGCACCGTAGCTCGTGCCGCTCATCCGTGCGTCGGAGATGCGCACCATGTCGCGCACGCCCTCTGCGAGCAGCTTCTTCGGAATGGGGAGCTGGCCCCACTCGGGCATTCCGGGCGCACCGACCGGGCCCGCGTTCTGGAGCACGAGCACGCACGACGGGTCGACGTCGAGCGCCGGGTCGTCGATGCGAGCGGCCATGTCGTCGTAGTTGGCGAAGACGACGGCCCGCCCGGTGTGATCGAGCAGCGAGCGCTCGGCGGCGGGCGGCTTCATCACGGCGCCGCGCGGCGCCAGGTTGCCGGTGAGTACGACCAGGCCGTCGGACTCGACGAGCGGCGCGGAGCGCGGACGGATGACGTCGTCGTTGAAGACCTTAGCGCCCGCGACGTTGTCGGCGAGCGTCCGTCCGTTCGCGTTGCGGGTGCCGCCGTGAATCAGGTCGCCGAGCTGGGCGAGCAGCGCGCGCAGTCCGCCGGCGTAGAAGAAGTCCTCCATGAGATACTTGCCCGCCGGCCGGACATTCGCGAGCACGGGCGTGCGTCGCGCGATCGCGTCGAACCGCTCGAGATCGAGCGCAAGCCCCGCACGGCGCGCCATGGCGATCAGGTGCACCACCGAGTTGCTCGACCCGCTGAGCGCGAGCACTGTCGTCACCGCGTTGTCGAATGACTCGTCGCTCAGGATGTCGCTCGGCTTGAGGTCCTCCCACACCATCTCGACGATGCGGCGTCCCGACAGCGTGGCCATCTGCGCGTGACGAGAGTCAGGCGCGGGGATCGACGAAAAGCCCGGAAGGATGAAGCCGAGCACTTCGGCGCCGCTCGTCATGGTCGACGCGGTGCCCATCGTCATGCAGTGGCCGGGCGAGCGGGCGATCCCGTTCTCGATACCGGTCCATTCTGCCTGCGTGATGTTCCCGCAGCGGAGCTCCGCCCAGTACTTCCAGGTATCCGAGCCGCTGCCGAGCACGACGCCGTTCCAGTCGCCGCGCAGCATCGGGCCGGCGGGGACGA